>NZ_JBJERV010000084.1:0-26850 GCF_051882455.1 Huintestinicola sp.
TATTCAAGCTTTGAACCGCCGAACTTGGCAGGATATTTTTGTGGATCGCTATAAGTAAACACGAAAGGACGATACTTATGAACTGCGATAACCCCGCTGAGATAAAGATAACCGATAAGCAGTCCCTCATCCATCTGGGAAGCCTTGATTCCTTCGACATAACCGAGGGCGGAAAAAAGGCTGCAAGGCTTATCCTGGACTATCTTGACAGCAAAAACACCAACAAGCTGCAAAAGGCGATAAGGATATATGACGAGATAATCCCCAATGAAAATTTCGGCGGCGAATACACAGCCCTTGAATGGCTCTGCAAGTATTTTCTGGCAGACGACAGCGTGAAGGAAGAGCTTACCCGGAAGCCTATGGTAAACAGCTTCATGCATATGATGACAGACAACGAGCACGATAATCTCAGAACATATCTGAAATACAAATACCACATCGTTGAATACGGCCCCGGGGATAATACCGAAATGAAAGCCCGTATGAGATTTCTGGAGGATTACATACTTTTCAGCAATCCCGACAGAGAGCGCTGGGAGACCACCAGAGAAAATATGGAGCGGTTTGACCTTAAAGAGGGTATGCACATTGCCGATGTGGGCAGCGGCCCGGGCTACTATTCCTTCCGTTTTGCCGATGTTGTGGGAGACAGCGGCAAGGTCTACGCCATCGAAACAAATCCCAGACACCTGGAATACCTGCGCAAATATGTCAGCGATTATGATATCAGAAATGTGGAGGTAGTGGAGAGCAGCTTTGACGGGATCGGTCTTTCAAAGGATATAAAGGTGGACGTTGTGTATATGTGCTCCCTCTACCACAATGTTTACGCCGCATTTACCGATGCAGAGCGCGACAGCTTTGCTGCAAGCATACGCCATGCGCTGAAGGACGGCGGACGGCTCATTATCGTGGACAACGACCTTGTTACGGGCGAAAACCTCCCCTATCACGGTCCCTATGTCAACAAGCAGATGCTCATAAGCCAGCTGTGGTATTACGGTTTTAAGCTTACCGATACCTTTCAGTTTACACCTCAGAGATATGTGCTGCTTTTCGATAAGGTGGATATCCCCGAAAAGACAAGCCGCAGCAGTATGTCGGACGAAAAGACCATACACGTAAACTCCTCCGCTTCCCTTGTAAGATACAGGATAATCGGCACCTCCACCTCGGGATATACAAAGCGGGGCAAAAAAGTGGGACGGATAATGTACGAGGGCTTTGCGGAAAACAATGAAACCAAGCTCAGGCAGGCGTACAAGGGCTTTGAGGAGCTTTATCCCCTTGAAAGAGTGGGCGATGATTATACGGCTCTGATGTGGTTTATCGAATACCGCCTTGCGTCCCGGGAGCGGCGTGAGGAAATGACCTCGGACGAGCTTACCGCATATTATTGCAGCCATTTTGCAGACAATGATTTCGAGCGGCTCAAGCAGTATCTTTTCTATAAATTCCACCTTGAGCTCCCCGACCCCGACGACGCCTCAGACGATACAAATTTCGAATACAGCGGCAAGGGATTTTCCGTGCAGACCTTAAACGAATGGAATGAATTTCTGGTATTCAACAACCCCAACCGCTATATGTGGGAAAAAACAGGGGAAATGCTTGATTTCATAAACATCCGTGAGGGCGAGACCGTTGCGGATATAGGCTGCGGAGGCGGATATTTTACCCGTCAGTTCTCCAAGGCTGTAGGCAAAAACGGCAGAGTCTATGCCACAGAGATCAACAAGGAAGCCCTCAAATATGTAGAAGGCTTCAAAAAGCAGTACAAGGTGAAAAACATCTTCCCCCTCACCGCAAAGATGAATGACGCCTGCCTTCCCGAAAACAGCATAGATACCGTATTTATGTGCTCCATGTATCACGCTGTTTATATCACGGATATTGAATTTGTAAAGGACGAGTTTATCGAAAGTCTCCGCAAGGCTCTGAAAAAGGACGGCAGACTTATCATAGTTGACAATAACATAACCGAGAAGGGCGTTCCGTCCTATTACGGCCCCGGAATAATGCCCGAGCTTATCATTGCACAGCTGAGCTATTACGGCTTTAAGCTTGAAGACTCCCTTTCGCTCATTCCCCAGAGATTTGTGCTGATTTTCAAACAGGACGAGAATTATGACGCGAAATAAAAATGTTCCCCGAAAGGAATGATAAAAATGGCAGACATCAGCATTATGCACTATTCCTCATATGACTGCAAAAGCCCCGAAAACAAGCTGTTCGGGGTCCGCAGACGGGGTGCCGCATCTGCATTTTCTGCGGCATACCCTGCCGATAACAGCATAGGGATATCTGCCTGCGAGAGAGCAGTCACCGTGAGCACGAACAGCTTTGTGCAGCGTCCCTCCATGCGTGACGAGGCGGCAGAAGCCATCACAGGCTTTGTGAACGAGGGAATTTACGGTATGCAGGAGCCCGGGAAAAATGTTTTCTGCAGCACCGCCGCCTTGTATATTTTCCGAAACAAGGCAAGGTGGACGGTCTCGGGAAATGCTAAGATATACTACTTTGCAGACGGGAAGCTGCAGTCCGTATCCGAGGGAAACGAGGACGTTATCCTGGGAAAAAGGCTTAATCTGCACTGTAAATTTGAGCCTCCCTTCGAGCTGCAGAAGGGTGTGAATTCCTTTCTTATCATAAGCGGAGCTGATAATATCGCCATTGATGCAGCTGTGCTTGAAAAGGAACTTGCGGCTTCTTCGGACGCAGCAGAATGGACAGAAAGGATATCACCCGAGCTAAAAAAGCAGCGCTGCACGGCTCTGGCGGTCATTCTGCCGAAGAAGAAATTCCGTCTTTTCGGAAAATAGATCGGGCAGCTGTGAGGAGAGATAAAAAGTGAGCCGTTCATTTAATTTAAAAGCCGCAAAGCAGCTTACAGGCGCAGTTCTTGCCGCGCTGTCACTGCTTTGCGCATATTTTATAAGCATTGACGGGCTTTCCGAGCAGGCGGTGCATACCATGGGCGTTGCGGCAGCGACCCTGTTCCTGCTGATATTCGAGCCGTTCAACATATGCGTTACCTGTATGCTTTCATCGGCTATGCTGTTTGCCTTCGGCTGCGTTGACACCGTAAGCGAAGGCTTCTGCGGCTTTTCAAACCATATCCTTTATTTCACAACAGCGTCCTTCGGGATATCCGCAGCATTTCAGAGATCGGTGCTGAGCCGCCGTCTTTTAAGTCTCGTTATCAGAGGGAAAAAGATCGGCGTAAAGAAGCTTATCTTTATTTTTATGCTGTGCTCGGCGCTGCTTTCGTCGATAATGTCGAATGTTGCCGCAGCGGTTATTTTTTTACCCTTTGCGGAAGCCTTCCTTGATTTTATGTCAGACAAGGAAAATAAAGCCCGGACAAAGCGCTGTATGATGATGTGCATCACTGTGGGCGCAATGGTAGGCGGAATGATGACCCCCGCAGGCTCAAGCATGAACCTTATCTGTCTGGATATGCTGGAAAGATATACCGGCGGGACAGTCAGGTTTATCGACTGGATAAAGATAGGACTGCCCCTTGCGGTCATAATGGTCATCATCGCATTTTTCATCATCACGGCGGTATTTCCTCCAAAAGAACCCACCGAGGACGAGATGAGCGCATATCTTAGCAATATCTCGGAGAAAGTTCCCGCTTCTTCAAAGGACATCTATGCGGCAGCGGTCATATTTGCCGTTGTAGCCGCCTGGCTCATAAGCTCCTGGGTGCCTGCCATAAACATTACGGTAACAGCTATAGCGGGACTTGCGCTGCTGTTTGTACCGAAATTCGGCGTGCTGACCTATGAGGAGTTTGCAAGATCCATAAGCTGGCCCACATTCTTTATTGCGGGAAATCTCATATCCGTTGCAAACGCCGTCATCGGCACAGGACTGTGTGATCATTTCACAAAGCTTCTGTTCCCCGAAAAAACGAGTCTGCCCTTGATAGTCATACTTATGCAGACCGCTGCCGTTACCTTTGTGTTCATGGCTCTGCTGCCGTCGGCGCCTGCGGTAACTACTATCCTGACGCCCATAATAATAAGCTTTGCCCAAAACAACGGTCTGGACCCGACAATGCTTGTCATCGCCAGCGCCCTGTGCGTATCGAACATCTATCTGTTCCCCCTGGACGCGCCTCTTGCAGCGGCTTATGACAAAAAAGCGTTCACAATGTTCGAGCTCCCCCGGGCAACGATATGGATACAGCTGAGTATGATAATTATTGTTCCCCTATGGGTGACATCGGCATTTAAATTTATACTGTGACATTCTGTTTTTCCTAAAATAATAAAGTGAAAGGAATTTTTCATATGACTTCAATTGAAAGAAAAAATCAGCTGATACAGCACGCAGAAGAGGTATTCGCAAAGGTAAAGGAGTACCAGGATATGGGACTCATTTGCAGGGACGGAGATTTCGTTCCCTCGGTGCATTATCCCCCCATCACCAGATATCCCGACAGCAATGCCGACGAATGTCTGAAGGATTTTGAGTATCCCGCTGACGGCTTTATGGACGTTTACGTTCACATACCCTTCTGTATCCGCCACTGCCTGTTCTGCCACTATCCCGGAAAAACAGGCGAGTGCAAAGAGGAAAAGGAAAAATATGTAAGCTATCTTATCAGGGAGATCGACCTTTATCTTAAAAGATTTAATATCGAAAAGCTGAAGCCCCGTTCCATACTTCTGGGCGGCGGCACACCTACATATCTTCCCCCCGAGCTTTTTGACCATCTCCTTGAGGAACTGGGAAAAAGAATGGATCTGTCCTGCTGCAAGCAGTATAACGTTGACCATGACCCCAACTCCATCATCGGCGAGGAGGGTGAGCAGCGCCTTAAAATAATGAAAAAGCACGGCATAACAAGACTTACCATCGGCATACAGTCGCTTGACGATGATGTTCTAAGGGTAATGAACCGCTCACATAATGCAGAGCAGGCGGAGGAAGCGGTGCGGAAGGCTGTTGAGTACGGCTTTGACGTAAACATCGAATTTATCTACGGTCACCCCGGCGAGACCATCGACAACTGGATTGAGGTAATGGACAGGGCGGTCCGTCTCCCTGTGGGCGAGATACAGATATACCGCCTGAAGGTACAGGCATACGGCGACAAGCAGGGCAAGATAAACACCTACGAGGGCGGCAGACGAGGAACCGCTATCCCCGATTTCAAAACAACTATGATGATGAAGCAGATAGCCATCGATATCCTGAACGAAAACGGCTATAACGAGACCCTCAGACGTGTATACGCCAAGGATAAGAGGGTATTTTCCCATTACGCATACAATCAGTGCTGCAATATGTACGACCAGGTGGGCTTCGGTCTTACGGGCTTTTCCAGCTATCACGACCGATTTGACATAAATTCCCAGTATTTTGACGAGTATTACAGCAAGATAGACAATGGCGAGCTTCCCATAACAAGAGGCTGCAGGCGTTCCCGTGAGGAGCAGATACGCCAGGCGATAATCCTTCCTCTGAAAAACCGCTCCGTTATCAAGGCGGATTTCCTCAGAAAAACAGGTGTGAACTTTGACGATGTTTTCCGGAAGAAGACAGAAACACTGAAAAAATACGGTCTTATCGAGGACAACGGCAAGGTCGTGAAGCTTACCGAGATAGGCGGATTTCTTGCCGACGAGGTATGCGAGCAGTATAACTCCAATATGTACAAGCCCTTCCCCAGAGAGAATTTTGCTGACGGTCCTTTAAACCCCTATCTTGATAATGAACTTTCCGAATGACCTTTAGGAGGTTAACAAATGATAAGAATGTCAAACAAGTCTCTTTGCGAGAACTGCTTTGCTGAGATAGGCAGCGAGCCGTGCAGCGAATGCGGTTTTGACAGGAGCAAATATACCTGCGACCCTGCGGTACTGCCTATAGGAAGCGTTCTCGAGGGCAGATACATGATAGGCAGGGTCATAGGCAAGGGCGGTTTCGGTATAACCTATCTTGCCTATGATATGAAGCTTGGCTGCAAGGTGGCTGTAAAGGAATATTACCCCTACGGCGTTGCGGTGAGAGATATCAGCAGCACTATGGTGACCACCTCTGCCGACACTCAGAAAAGCTTCAAGGACGGTGCAGACAGGTTTTACAATGAAGCCCGCCTTGTGGCAGGCTTTAACGGCAACCCCAATATCGTAAGCGTTTACGATTTCTTTTACGGAAACGATACGGTATATTTCACAATGGGCTACCTGCAGGGCATAAACCTGAAAGCCTACATAAACAAAAACGGCGCCATAACCCCGGGGCAGGCGGTGTTCCTGGCGAATGAAGTCTCAAACGCCCTTATCACCGCGCACAATGCCAACGTGCTCCACCGTGATATCTCCCCCGACAACATAATGCTCTGCAATGACGGCACATTGAAGCTGCTGGATTTCGGCGCTGCAAGGCAGGTAATTGCAGAAGGCTCCCAGAGCCTTTCGGTAATACTCAAGCAGGGCTATGCTCCTCTTGAGCAGTATCAGAAGAAGGGAAAGCAGGGTCCCTGGACGGATATATATTCTCTTGGTGCGACCCTTTACTATGCCCTTACCCTCGACCTTCTTGACGACCCTATGTCAAGGCTTGAAGATGACGAGGAATACAGCTCCAATGTTCACAATATCCCTGACGAGCTGTGGGAGATAATAAAGAAGGCTACCGAGCTGAAAATAACCGACAGATATCAGGATATCTATGAGTTCAAGGAAGCCTTTGCGGATATTTCCATAAAGCCCGAGCCTTTTATAAAGCGTGATTTCAAACAGCAGGCTGAGAATTACAGAAAAGCCGCTCACAGCAGGACCAAGGCTGTTAAAACGGAAAAGCCCGCTTCGGACGTGACCGTGCCTTTGCAGCAGAGCGGCTCTGCTATGGACGTTACAACGCCCTTAAATCAGAGCAGCTCCGCTCCCATGGACGTCACTATGCCTTTAAATCAGGGCAGCTCCGCTCCCATGGACGTCACTATGCCTTTAAATCAGAGCAGCTCCGCTCCTATGGACGTTACTATGCCCTTAAATCAGAGCAGCTCCGCTCCTATGGACGTTACTATGCCCTTGAATCAGGGCGGCTCCGCTCCTATGGACGTTACTATGCCCTTAAACCAGAGCAGTTCCGCTCCTATGGACGTGACCATGCCTTTGAAGCAGGACAGTTCCGCCCCCATGGACGTGACCATGCCTTTGAAGCAGGACAGTTCCGCTCCCATGGACGTGACCATGCCCTTGAAGCAGAACAGCTCCGATATGAACGTAACTATGCCCTTGAAGCAGAGCAGTTCAGCTGAGGAAAAGACAACGCCGCCCGAAAGAAAGCCTCGTACCGAAAGCACTTCTATCTTCTCCGACAGAAGCGACCCGGAGGCAGACGCATACTCCGAATATGAAGCAGAAGTGATCTCTGCTAAGAAAAAGAGGATAAGGCTGATATGCATTATAGCCGCTGTTGCAGTTATCGCCGTAATAATGATAGCTTTTGCGACCGCCGAGCGCAAGTACGGCGATTACATGTATTATCCGTCAAAAGGAAATATAATCATAACAGAATATATCGGCAGCGGTGAAGCTGCTGTGATACCCTCCGAGATAAAGGGAAAACCCGTTACTCTCATAGGAAAAGAGGCTTTTCGCGGCAGTGATATCACAAGCGTGACCATACCCGATAGTGTGACTGAAATTGGTGAAAGTGCTTTTCACGGCAGTGAGATCACAAGCGTAACTATACCCGACAGTGTGACAGCTATTGGCTACAAGGCTTTTGCATGGTGTGACAGTCTTACAAGCGTAAGCATATCGGACAGTGTGACATCTATAGACTACATGGCTTTTGCATGGTGCGATAATCTGAAATTTGCTTTGATACCCGAAGGCTGTGATGTGGACGAAGATGCGTTTTACGGAAGCGACAATGTAAAAATCGAAACAAGAAAAGGCTCTTCCGCATCGGGCATTTCAGATAACCTTACTTATGAAATATCCGAGGACGGTAATATCATAATTACAGGATCAACAGACAGCTCCTATACCGGCAGCATTGTGATACCCGACAAGATCGACGGAAAGCCTGTGACCTCTATAGGCGACAATGCCTTCAATAACTGCATCGGTATTACAGGCATAACCATACCCAATAGTGTGAAATATATCGGTATCGGCGCTTTCAGCGGCTGTAACGGTCTTACAAGCATCACCATACCCGACAGCGTGACAGCAATAAGCGACAAAACCTTCTACAGCTGCAAAAATCTTACAAGCATTACCATACCCGACAGCGTGACAGCTATTGGCGACAAGGCTATCCACAGCTGTATAAGCCTTAAAAGCGTGACCATACCCGACAGCGTCAAGTCTATAGGCGACAGCGCTTTCTCGGGCTGCAGCAGTCTTACAAGCATTACTATACCCGACAGCGTGACATCTATTGGCAAGAGCGCTTTCTACAGATGCGAAAAGCTCAGAAGCGTGACCATACCCGACAGCGTAAAGGCTATTGAAAGGGATACCTTCAACTCCTGCTATGCTCTTGAAAATGCGTCACTGCCGGCGGGCTGTGATGTACACGAAAAGGCATTTTCCGGATGCAGCAAGGTAAAAATTGAAACAAGAGGAAACAATTCCTCCGACGGTAAGCCCGAACAGCCTTCCCGCCCGGAACAGGAACCACTTAAAGACAGCACCGATGACCTTAAATATGAAGTTTCGGGAGACGGTACTGTGGTAATAACAGGATTAAAAGAGTACACCTTTCCCCAAGACCTTGTGATACCCCGCGAGATAGACGGAAAACGTGTTACTGCTATAGGTGAAAATGCTTTCTCACACTGCAGTTTTACAACCGTGACCATACCCGACAGCGTGACATCTATTGGTGACTACTCTTTCCAGTGGTGCACCGAGCTTACAAGCGTAACAATACCCAACAGCGTGACTTATATCGGTCACTCCGCTTTCTATTTATGCGAAAGTCTTACAAGCGTGACCATACCCGATAGTATGACTTCTATTGGCTATGGGGCTTTCAGACAATGTTATAGTCTTACAAGCGTGACCATACCCGACAGCGTGACTTATATTGACCAATATGCTTTCGACAAGTCTGATAGCCTTACAAGCATATTCATACCCGACAGCGTGACGTATATCAACGAAGCTGCTTTCTCAAGGTGTAATAAACTTGTAAATGTTTCTATACCCAAAGGCTGTCAGGTTGAAGAGAAGGCTTTCACTAACAGTCCCAATGTCAAAATTGAAATAAGAGAAAAAGGCTCCTCCGGCACAAAACCCCAACAGCCTTCCCGCCCTGCTCAGGAAACATCTTCGGACAATACAGATGACCTTAAATATGAAGTTTCGGGAGACGGTACTGTCGTAATAACAGGATTAAAAGAAACCTCCTCTGCCCAAAGCCTTGTGATACCCCGTGAGATCGACGGAAAGCCTGTGACCGCTATAGGTGAATACGCTTTCAAAGAGTGTAAAAGTCTTACAAGCGTGACCATACCTGACAGTGTAACATCTATAGGCAAGTACGCATTCTGGCGGTGTGAAAGTCTTTCAAGCATAACTATCCCCAATAACGTGAGGGTTATTGGCAGCTTCGCTTTCAGCTTTTGTTCAAGTCTTACAAGCATAACAATACCCGATAGCGTAACAGATATAGGCAAAGACGCTTTCTACTATTGTGACCATCTTACAAGTATAGCGATCCCCGACAGCGTGACGGATATTGGTGAGAGCACTTTCGCACACTGTAGGAGACTTAAAAGCATAACCATACCCAACAACGTGAAATCTATTGGATATGAAGCTTTCTACAACTGTAACAGTCTTACAAGCATAATCATACCTAACAGCGTAACATCTATTGGAGATGAAGCTTTCGCAGTCTGTGACAGCCTTACGAGCGTAACCATATCCGACAGCGTGACATCCATTGGCTATAGAGTTTTCTGGCACTGTGAGAGTCTTACAAGCGTGACCATACCTGACAGCGTAACATATATTGGCAATGCAGCTTTCGAAAATTGTTATAAACTAAAAGAATTGTCGATACCGACAGGCTGTAATGTGGACAAAAATGCTTTTGAGAAAAGCGCCAATGTCAAAATTGAAATAAGAGAAAAAGGCTCCTCCGGCACAAAACCCCAACAGTCTTCCCAGCCGAAACAGGAGGAAAGCAAGCCCGAAGCCCAGCCTGATCCGAGCCAAAGCGAACCCAGACAGCCTTCCCCGCCGCCTAAGGAATAAAAACCGCTCCGTATACGGGCAAAAACTTTCCGAATGACATTTAGGAGGTTAACAAATGATAAGAATGTCAAACAAGACCCTCTGCGAGAACTGCTTTGCCGAAATAAGCAGCGAGCCGTGCAGCGAATGCGGATTTGATAAAAGCAAACCTAACAGAGACCGTTCTGTGCTGCCTGTTGGAAGCGTTCTCGAGGGCAGATACATGATAGGCAGGGTCATAGGCAAGGGCGGCTTCGGCATAACCTATCTTGCCTATGATATGAAGCTGAGCTGCAAGGTGGCGATAAAGGAGTACTACCCCTACGGCGTTGCCGTAAGAGGTTCGGGCAGCACTATGGTCATGACCTCTGACGATAATCAGACCAGCTTCAAGGAAGGTGCAGACAGGTTTTACAACGAAGCCCGCCTGGTGGCAGGCTTTAACGGCAACCCCAACATCGTAAGCGTTTACGATTTCTTCTACGGAAACGATACGGTATATTTCACAATGGGCTACCTGCAGGGCATTAACCTGAAAGCCTACATACAAAAAAACGGCGCCATAACCCCCGGACAGGCGGTGTTCCTGGCAAATGAGATCTCCAACGCCCTTGTCACCGCTCACAATTCAAACGTGCTTCACCGCGACATCTCCCCCGACAACATAATGATATGCAATGACGGCGCATTGAAGCTGCTGGATTTCGGCGCTGCAAGGCAGGTGATCGCCGAAGGCTCCCAGAGCCTTTCGGTAATACTCAAGCAGGGCTATGCTCCTCTTGAGCAGTATCAGAAGAAGGGAAAGCAGGGTCCCTGGACGGATATATATTCTCTTGGTGCGACCCTTTACTATGCCCTTACCCTCGACCTTCTTGACGACCCTATGTCAAGGCTTGAAGATGACGAGGAATACAGCTCCAATGTTCACAATATCCCTGACGAGCTGTGGGAGATAATAAAGAAGGCTACCGAGCTGAAAATAACCGACAGATATCAGGATATCTATGAGTTCAAGGAAGCCTTTGCGGATATTTCCATAAAGCCCGAGCCTTTTATAAAGCGTGATTTCAAACAGCAGGCTGAGAATTACAGAAAAGCCGCTCACAGCAGGACAGTGTCTGTTAAATCGGAAAAGCCCGCATCGGACGTGACCGTGCCTTTGCAGCAGAGCGGCTCTGCTATGGACGTTACCACGCCCTTAAATCAGAGCAGTTCAGCCCCTATGGACGTCACTATGCCGCTCAATCAGAGCAGCTCCGCCCCCATGGACGTTACTATGCCGCTCAATCAGGGCAGTTCCGCTCCTATGGACGTTACTATGCCGCTTAATCAGGGCAGTTCCGCTCCTATGGACGTTACTATGCCGCTTAATCAGAGCAGCTCCGCTCCCATGGACGTTACCATGCCCTTGAAGCAGGACAGCTCCGCCCCCATGGACGTTACCATGCCCTTGAAGCAGGACAGCTCCGATATGAATGTTACCATGCCCTTGAAGCATAGCAGTTCAGCTGAGGAAAAGACACCATCTCCCGTCGCCGACGGTACGGCTGCAATTGCCAAAGCGTCTAAAAAGCGGATAAAGATGATCTGCGTTTTTGCCGCCATTGCCGCTGTTGCCGTTATCATCGGAATAATAGCTTCTGCGACCGGCGAGCACAAGTACGGCGACTACAAGTATTTGTCATCAGGCGGAGAGATAACCATAACAGAATATATCGGCAGCGGTAAAACTGCTGAGATACCCTCCGAGATAAAGGGAAAGCCCGTTACTCTCATAGGGGAATCAGCTTTTCTCGGCAGTGAGATCACAAGCGTTACCATACCCGACAGCGTGACAGCTATTGACCTTTATGCTTTCGGATGGTGCGATAAGCTTGTTAACGTTTCGATCCCAGACGGCTGTAATGTGAACGAAGATGCTTTTTGTGCAAGCAGCAATGTCAAAATCGAAATAAGAGGAAAAGATTCCTCTGACGCAAAGTCCGAACAGTCCTCCGAGACAAAGTCTGAGGAAAGCGAACCGGAACAGCCCTCCGAGCCAAAGCCTGAGGAAAGCAAACCGGAACAGCCCTCCGAGCCAAAACCGGAGGAAAACGGACCCGAACAGCCTTCCCGCCCGGAACAGGAACCACTTGAAGACAGTACCGATGAACTTGAATATGAAGTAATGCAGGACGGAACTGTCAGCATAACCCGTCTGAAAGGCTCCTCCACAGCCGAAAACATTGTGATACCCCGTGAGATAGACGGAAAGCCCGTGACCGTTATAGCTGATAACGCTTTCTACAACTGCCGCCAGCTCAAAAGCGTAATAATACCTGACACCGTTACATATATAGGTCTCAGTACTTTTGAATGGTGTTATAATCTTACAAGTGTGACCATACCCGACAGCGTTACTTATATTGATGAATGTGCTTTCAGCAATTGTCTCGGTCTTACAAGCGTGACCCTCCCCGACAGCATGACAGTTATCGCTGCAGGTACTTTCGCCTACTGTGAAAATCTTACAAGCATAACTATACCAAGCAGCATTACTGTAATTCAGGGCGAAGCTTTCAATGGATGTGTAGGTCTTAAAAGCATTACAATACCCGACAGCGTGACTGAAATACAATACAATGCTTTTGGCGAATGTACTGCTCTTGAAAAGGTTTCGGTATCCGAAAACTGTCAGATAAATGAATACGCTTTTAAAGAAAGCAACAAGGTAAAAATTGAAATAAGAAAGAATAATTCCTCGGGCGCAGGACCCGAGCAAGCCCCCGGCATTGACACTTCCGATGTTAAAAAGGCTTATACCGAGCGGCTTAAAAACACCGACAACTTATACGGATATTACCTTTTTGATATGGATAATGACGGCCTCAGTGAGCTGATAGTTAAACGGGGCGACAATTTTTCCGACAGTCTTTCGGGAATGTATGAATTTTACGCCTATGACGAGTACAGAAAATCAACAATACTTCTGGGCGTGTATGAATATCTCCACGAAGAGCTTTGTCTGGATAAGAATGAAAAACTTGTCGTGAGCGGTGCATGGCAGGGTATGTGGTTAAGAAAGATCATTTACGACGGCACGAAAATTTCCACCGAGGATATCTATAATTTATCCATAATGTCCACCGAGGAGGAAATGAACAAAGCGTATAAGGATTTCCCGACCCACGAGCTTGCCTTTGCCGAGGCGGAAGATATGTCGCTGCTTGACAATATTTTAAAGCAGCCTCAGGGCTCACGCTGATCATCACTTTATCATCAGTCATATTCGCAGCAGGGCTGCGGATATGACTGAATTTTTTTATACGTAATACAAATAACCGATCATTTTTTTTCAAAAAGGTATTGACAAATCAGTCTACATATGTTAGACTATATGTGTAGTCTACAAATAATAAACCAAAGAAAGGACATGATACTATGAATATAAACCTCGGTGAAATGGAAGGCAGATTTGTTGACATCATCAGAGAAAATGAGGGCATTCCCTCGGGGGAGCTGGTAAAGATATGTGCGGAAGCGTTTGACTGGAAAAAATCCACCACCTACACCATGCTCCGCCGCCTGTGCGACAAGGGTATCTGTGAGAACAAGGACGGTCACGTTTCCACTGTTATTTCTAAAGAGGAAATTGCCGCCATTAAGACAGACAAGCTGTTGGAGGAAGACTTCGGCGGCTCTCTCCCACGTTTTCTTGCCGCATTTGCAGACAGAAAAAAGCTTTCCGAAAGGGAAATTGATGAAATTCAGCAGATGATAGACCGTTTCAGAAAGGAGTAAGCTATGACAGACATTTTTATAAAGGTCATAGAAATGAGCATGACCGCCTCAATTGTCATAGGCGTGATAATTGCTCTGCGGCTTTTTCTCCGCAAGGCTCCGAAGGTGTTTTCCTATGTGCTTTGGGCGGCAGCGGTGTTCAGACTGCTTTGTCCAATAAGCTTTGAGCTGCCATCCGCACCTATCCCCAGCGTTGAGATACCGTACAGCACAAATGTCGGTGACAGAAATGCCAACAGACTTTTTATCACACATAACGATGTGGAAATTGCACCTGCTCCCGAATATTCTGTACCGCAAAATTCGGTGTCCCAACAGGTCACGGCTGTGTCTGAGCCTGTTTCGGAAATACCTGTGAAAAGGGAGATAAACTATATCGCCGCTGCTTCATACATATGGGCATTTGCTGTTATCATAATGTCATTTCGTGGAGTTGCTTCGTGGGTCAAACTTTCACGCTCTCTCAGATCTGCACAGAAAATGGGGGGAAATGTGTATGTATCCCCTGCCATATCCGACCCATTCATTATGGGAATTATCCGCCCGAGGATCTATCTTCCAACAGGGCTTAGCTGCACGGAAAGTGACCTTATTATCAGGCACGAGAAGGTTCATATGCACAGGGGAGATCATATTGCAAAGCTTGTGATGTACATTGCACTTTGCATACATTGCTTCAATCCTCTTGTGTGGCTGATGTTCAGACTTTTTGAGCGTGATATGGAGATGTCCTGCGATGAAAGGGTAACGGCAGATATGACAAAGGAGCAGAAGGCTGATTATTCTCAGACCCTTCTGAAAATATCCGCAAAGCCTACTGCGGCATTTACTGCCTGCTTCGGTGAGAACGGCACAAAGCAGAGAGTTAAAAATGTGCTTAGCTTCAGGAAGCCTGCGGTTTGGGTGATAATTGTGCTGGCTGTGGCGGCGGTGGCTGTTTCGGTGGTTTTGTGTGTAAGCAGAGGGACAAAATCTGACTTATTAACTGTTCCCGATGTCTATACGCTGAATTATTACGAAGCCGAAAGAATTCTTAGCAATGAAAGATTGAAATATTCAGCGGTATTTGAGAACAGCACAGCACCAAAGGATTCGGTAATAAAAACCGAGCCTGCCAAAAATGAAAAGATAGATGCAGATACTCCGGTTATCGTATATGTAAGCATGGGGACTGAAAATTCTTCTGAGCTTGTTCTCTCAATGGGCATAAACGGCATTGGAGGATATATGCGAGAGGAGGACAATAATGAATATGATCTTCACAGAGTAGAGATAGTGACCGAAGGGGATCATCTTGAAATGTATCGTGAGCGTTTTCGTAACGAATATGGAGAACAAATTGACGAGTATATATTTTCGGTTGAATATATACTTATTCCTCTTTATGATGAAACCGGCGAAAAAGTGGTCGATTATTTCCGTCAGGACTGCCGTGTTATGCCTATCTCGCCGTATGAAGAAATGCCAGACAGTGCCGAGGAAGCTGTAAAAAAATTCCTTGACAATAAATACGGAATAGTTATCAACAGCATAAACGAAAATGATTATGTATATGGTGATGCTGCCTGTGAATTGTTAAAGAAAAACTTTGCTTCGGATTTCTGTCTGCCTGTGGATGAAAAATATACGGAGAGTGCCCTTTATTATGGCGGTTACGAATTTAAGCCGGAGGTCAATGCGGAGATCTATTCCATGAATGAAGGAACAGTTCTTTTTGCGGGCTATAAAAACGGATTTGGAAATACTGTGCTGATAGACCACGGAGATAACAATATTTTTCTGTACGCACACATGAACAGCATTTCGGTTTCCGTTAATGACAGCGTAAGATCGGGAACTGTTATCGGCTATGCAGGCGACAGCGGATTTACGCCGCATTTCAGGCTGCTTGTATATAATATATATAATAAGACCACAGATAACCCCGAGCTTACTCCTGTTCTGTCCGAGGACGATGAATATAACGACTGGACAGATACAATAAAGCTTATCCCGCTTACAGAAGAACATCAGCGCACTGTTGAAATAAGCTCTGCATCTCCCGATGTGCTTTATTCCGACAGCAGAAATTGCCTGTTTACCGATGGTACGGGAGGACTTTATCTTTACAATTTCGAGAACAGGGAGCTTATGCTTGCGGTGGATTTCCTTGCATCTATGGAGCTTGTAAATTCGGGAATTGCCATTGAGGAAAATCGGTACGGCGGAGCTTCTATTTACAGCAGTATAACAGCAGATAATGACAGATGTATTTACTTTAGTTTTGAAACAAAGGGCAAGGAAAAGCGGGGTGGAGCATTTAACGGAAGAAGCTATTATCTTGATGTTATCAATTCCAAGCTCAGCATTTCAGGTACATCAGGCTCGCTTTATGAGGCTGCTGTAACAGAGCCTATAGACCCTGCAGAGCATCCCGATACCATATCCTCAAGCCTTGCTATGATAAACAAGCGTGATTTTGTTTACATGGTAAACAGCGGCACAGATGAAGGTCATCTGCCCATGATAAGGCTTGCACGAAATATCAACGGGAATGTGGAATACTTTGACCCGTTTGAAAAGGCACTTACCCCGCAGGAAAGAAAAGCTCCCGAGGAATGGGGACTGTCCTTCACCGCAGAAGCCGCAGGAAATGACAGCGTTAAGCTAAAGCTTTCCTGCACCTGTGAAAGAGAGCTTACCACAGGCAGCTATTCTATCATTCAAAAGAAAGGTATTTATGGCTGGTCAGAACCGACGCACTGTGCTGAGTTCTTTATGTCCGATCATACGTGGACGGCAGAGGCTATGATAATTCCCAATGACAGTGAGCGTGAGCTTAATGAAGAATGGGGCAGTATATACGGACAGCTTGCCCCCGGTTATTATCGCATTGGCAAGTATTTCCGAATAGATAATGAAGAAGAAAAGCTTTTGTATGCTTATTTCAGCATAGAATAATATATGAACGCCCCGTCTGAAAAGCTATGCAGACGAGGCGTTTTACCTTTCTATCTCCCCTAGGCTCTCGAGAACTATGACCCCCATCGTCAGGGGCAATGTAAAGCTTACGCTGCCCGACATAAAAAAGAACACCGCCGCCGATATGCCCAGCAGGATATCAGCTGTGCGGAAGGCTGATGACACATCCTTCATGGGACAGAGCCTTTCTGCGGCTGCCTGCATTATCCTGCCCCCGTCAAGCGCCGACAGGGGCAGGAGATTGAAAAGCATTAGGGAGATATTTATTCCCGTGAATATCCTGCTACCGAAAAGGCAGCCTGCCGCTCCCAGAAGGAGATTTACAAGGGGTCCCGCACCAAGCACAGCCATTTCCGACAGGGTGCTCCTGAGGGACAGAGGGTCGCTTTTCAGCTTTATCCCGCCGCTGTAGAAGGTAATGCCACGAACCTTTATCCCCAGCGCTCTCATAGCACCAATATGCCCGAGCTCGTGAAGAGCGATGCAGACTGCCGCCATTGCCGCAGTTTCGGAAAATGCGCTTTGCAGAAGCAAAAGTGCCCACACCGCAAAAAAGCCGAAGGTCATTCTGAAATGTATCCCACCTGCATAAAAGTTCAGTCCGCTGTCCATAAAAATTATCCTTTCGAAAATGATAGATATATTATGCTTTTGCGGGGTAAAATATGACTGTGCCCTTTCGGAACGCCAAAAGGTTACAAAACAGTAACACAAAACCGCGGTTATTACAAAACGGTTACAGGAATTATCCCTCGGTTTTTACCGAAAAAAAGAAGAGGGGTATTTTTTTGTACAGAATGACATTTATTTCAAATGTTCACAGAAAATTTCCGTCAGATTTATTAGAGAAAAATGCTTTTAATTTGGCTTGTAATGTGCTATAATAATTAGTGCAGTGAGTGAACCTCACAATAAACCGCCGCAGAAAAAATTTGCGGCTACGGGAGATTTTACTTTGGAAAAGTTTATTATAAAAGGCGGCAGGCGTCTTGAGGGAGAGGTCGAGATAAGCGGCGCAAAGAACGCTGTTGTGGCTATTATCCCTGCTGTTATTCTGGCGGACGGTCCCTGCGTGCTTGAAAATATTCCGAATATCAGCGACGTTTCCATTTCTCTGCGTATCCTTTACGAAATGGGTGCGGACGTTCAGAAGCTCGACAAGAATACTTATCGCATTGACGCAGGCAACATCAAGGACCCCGTTGTCCCCTACGAGCTTGCCCGTCATATGAGAGCTTCCTATTATTTCCTGGGTACCCTTTTAGGCAAATTCGGCAGAGCAAGAGTGTCTATGCCCGGCGGCTGCTACCTGGGCGACCGTCCCATCGACCAGCATCTGAAGGCTTTTTCCGCCCTCGGCGCTGCCTGCACGCTGGATAACGGTATGATAGACATCTGCGCGGATTCTCTTATCGGCGCTCAGATATACTTTGACAAGATAACCGTGGGCGCTACCATCAACGCCATGCTCGCCGCTGTGAAGGCTACGGGTCTCACCGTTATCGAGAATGCGGCTAAGGAGCCTCATATCGTTGACCTGGCGAACTTCCTCAATTCCATGGGCGCAGATATTATGGGCGCAGGCACCGATGTTATCAAGATAAGAGGCGTAAAGCAGCTTAAAGGCACTACCTACGCCATTATCCCCGATCAGATCGAGGCGGGCACTTATATGGTTGCGGCGGCTGCCACAAAGGGCAATGTGCTCATTAAAAACGTTATCCCCAAGCACCTTGAGTCTATTACTCAGAAGCTTGCCAAAATTGGTGTTAATGTGGAGGAATTTGACGACAGCGTGAGAATTTCCGTTGACGGTCCTCTCGTTAAGACCAGCATCAAGACTATGCCCCACCCCGGCTTCCCTACCGATATGCAGCCTCAGATCTCCACCCTTCTCTGTCTTGCGGAGGGCACGAGCATCGTTACCGACGAGATTTTCAACAACCGTTTCCGCTACGTGGACGAGCTCAGACGAATGGGCGCGGATATTTCTGTTGAGGGCAGAGTTGCCGTTATCGAGGGCGTTGGAAAGCTTATGGGTGCGCCGGTTACCGCTCCCGACCTGAGAGCAGGCGCTGCGCTTATCATTGCGGGACTTGCCGCAGGGGGCGTTACCGAAATAGACGATATTTACCACATTGAACGCGGCTACGAGGACATTGAGCACAAGCTCAGGGCTTTGGGTGCGGATATTGAGAAAAAGACTGTTCCCGGAAGCTCGGTGCGCAAGGTGGCTTTGTAAGAAAAATTATTTTGCTGAAATTATAACGGCTCTCTCCGATTTTGGAGGGAGCCTTTTTTGAATTATTAAATAATATTTTCATTATGCCAATCGCTCTTGACAATACGTAAAATACGTGATATAATATATAAAAGGAGGGATATATCTTTGACGTACAGTGAGCTTAAAAAAATCCTTAAAAAGAACGGATGTTATTTTCATCACGACGGCAAACGACACGAAATATGGTACAGTCCCAAAACAGGGAAACAATTCCCTATCGGGCGGCATAGATCCGAAGAAGTAAAAAACGGCACATTAAAATCTATCAAGGAAGACGCAGGAATTGAATAAACATCCGATCATCCACTAATAATTATACAGGAGGTCTTTTTATGTCGAAATATATTTACCCGGCAATATTTACAGAAGAAAGCGACGGCGGATACAGCATAGTTTTTCCCGATATACCCGGCTGCTATACTCAGGGGGAGGATATGAACGACGGAATGGAGATGGCTAACGATATCCTTTGTCTGCGCCTTTATGATATGGAAAAAAACGGAGAGGCTGTACCTGACCCTTCAGATATCAGAACGTTACAGACAGGGAAAAATCAGTTTGCCACGCTTGTAAGCTGCGACACTCTTGAATACAAAAAATTCTACGAGAAAAAAGCTGTTAAGAAGACTCTTTCCATTCCCTCATGGCTTAACGAAATGGCAGAAGCTCAGCACATTAACTTTTCGGCTGTGCTTCAAAGCGCATTAAAGGATAAGCTTAATGTTAACTGACACTCCTTTCCGAAATATATTTTCAAACAAAAAAATTACGTGCTATATAATAAAAGAAGCGTGACTGCAACAAATCGGCAGTCACGCTTTTGCGTACAGAAATCCGACTAAATGGGAAAGGGTCCCGTCGTCACACATGGTGGTCATTGCAGTTTACTTGACATTAAAATTTAATTGAGCTATAATATTATCATAAACAATCTACAGTAAATATTAACATTTTGTAAAACTAAAAATATTTTGAAAAATTTTCCTGCTAAGAATTGTTTACTATACAGATGACCCGAATTTAAGCCGAAAGGAAGTACCCGCAATGAAAAACAGACAGAGAAGAATTTTATGCACTGCCCTTTGCGCCGCTATGCTCCTTACCTCCCTGCCCTTTGCAGAGGTAAGCGCCGCCGACAGCAAGACGTCTTCTCAGGAAAGCAAGGAGACTGTCTCGCTAAAAGCTGCCATAAGCGAGGTAAAAAAGAGGATAGACATTCCCAAGGAGCTGACAAAGTTTGACTATGAGACCGAGACAAGCTATGATACCACATATTACAAGCTTGTGTGGTACAGCGAAAAAGAGAACAGCTACGGTGAGATGTACACCGACAAGTCTGTCACTGTTGAATATTTTAACGGCTTTATCAGCGCATACAGTTACGTTGATAAAAACAGACCGTCAAGCTCTTCGCTCTCCTTTGCAAAGCTTACCCCCGAGGAGCAGGACAAATACGTGAGAAAGTATCTGAAAATGCTTAATCCCGAGCTAAAGGGTAATATAGTCATTGAAAGGGACTCCGCAAAGCTGAGCCTTGACCAAAAGGAGGTAAGATATTCCTTCAGCCGTGAGGAAAGCGGCATTGAGTTTAACGGAAACAGCGGAAGTATGTGCATTGACAGGGACACAGGCGAGCTTCTGGGCTATGAGCTTACCTGGTGGAATGACGCTGAGTGCCCCGACGCTTCAAAACGGCTCTCCGAACAGAAGGTCATGGACATATATGCTTCAAGAAAGCCTCTCGGAGTTCGCTACAGCCTTTTTAACGATCCCGAGTACGACGAAGAGACAAAGAAATGGATATACAACAAATACATTCTTCCCGTATATTATCCCACGGTGGACGGCGAAAACGAGATAGATGCCATTACAGGCAAGTACACGGCTTATTATGACGACAAGAAAAAATATTCCTACACCGACGCATACAGCTGGGACAGCTATGACGAATATGACTATGAACCCGATGTCTGGGCTGGCGAAGGTGTTGACGGCGAGGGCGAAGTGCTGGAGGATTTCAGCGAAGCCGAGCTTGAAGCCCTTGAGAAGGAAAACAAGTATATCAGTGCAGAGCAGGCTTTGAAGATAATCAAGGACAACAAGTATATCAACTTCAACAAGGAGCTTATTCTCAGCACAAGCTATCTTGACAGCTACACCGATGACAAGGGGGAGCTGAAGCACACAAAGGATTTTATATATGAATACACCACCGAAGACGAGACAAAGGACAGCATTTATCTCCGGGTTACAATGGACGCTTTCAGCGGAGATATCATCAGCTTTTATAAAAGATATGATTACGGTGAGGAAAGCCCGAACAACAATATTAAGCCCGTAAGCAAAAGCGCCGCCGTTCCCCTTGCAGAGGAAGCCGCAGAGTATTTTATTGGCGACAAGGCTAAGGAGTACAGGGAGGAAAGCTTCTGGTTTGATGATCCCAAAGAGGAGGATAAACGCAAGGCTGTCAGATTTACCAGATATGTTAATGATATCCCCACCGACTTTGACAAAATAACGGTCACTGTTGACTCAAGGGGCGAGGTTTTAGGCTTTAGTCACACATATCACGATATGGAGTTCCCCGAGGCTAAGCTTGTTTCCGAGAAGCAGGCTTATGAGAAGCTTTTTCAGGATATGAAGCCCGACCTTTTTTATCGCGGATTTACCGATCTGCAGATGAAGTCCCACGTTTATCTTACGTATAAGTTTGAAAGCGACTATCTTTTAAACGCTCTGACCGGCGAGCGCATTACATATGACGGAGAGGCATATTACACGAGCAATGATGTAAAGACCGAGGTCAAGAAAGCAGCGCTTTACACCGACATCAAGGGTCACAAGTACGAAAAGGAAATTGAAACGCTGTGGAATTACGGCGTAAGGATAACCGACAATGAAAAGCTTGACCCTGACGGGGAAATTACTATAGAAGAATTTCAGGAGCTTTTAAGCAGCGGACTTTTATATTACGATTATTTACATGATATGTATCCGAAGCCGGTCAAAAAAGATCCCAAAACGGGAGACTACTATTATGAGGATAACCCGAAGCTAAAGGAAAAGCTTACCTATGGGGAGCTTGCAAGGCTGTATGTCTACATCTATACGGACGACTGCTATGGGGCAGGAGAAATCAAGGGCATTTTTGCTTCGCCTTACAAGAATATTCCCGCCTCTGACCCCTACTGCGGATATATTGCAATTGCAAAGTCAAAGGGGCTTATTTCGGACGGGGCTTCCTTCGGCAAGGACAAGACTATTTCAAGAGCAGAGGCTTTGAAGATAGTTTATGATTACATTGCTGCGGAGAAGAAGCTGAAGCTGTATGAGATATTTAAGATCTGACGGATAAATAATACTAATCTTTAACCAACCTATAGACAAATCCGACAGCTATAACGCAGCCACTCGTCGTCAAGCTCCCTTGCCGGGCGACAGCCCGCCTGCGGTCGCTTTCCTAGATTGGCAGCGTTCTATCTGCCGCCTTTGTCTACAGAACGATTAAAGATTAGTATAAAAAAGTATCGCCGGGAAAGCTTTTTTCCCGGCGATATCTGTCTGATGCCAAAATTATTTATCCGTATTGATATAGCTTTTATATCCGTTAAGATATACGGCTCCCGAAATAACGGTGAGTGCAGTCGATATCCAGATAAGGGTCTGTTCAACAGCTATGACCCACGTTTCATAGGCTGCGCTGTCCTTGCCGAAGATAACGGCGAAGAGGAGTATCACTACTATTGCAACCATTGTGAAGGCGGTCTTGAGCTTGCCCCATATGCCTGCGGCGACTACTACTCCCTCTCCTGCGGTGACGAGTCTCAGTCCCGAGACCATAAATTCTCTTGCGATGATTATTATTACGGGCACCGCTCCCGCAAGTCCCATATCCACAAAGCAGACAAGGGCGGAGATAACAAGCACCTTATCCGCAAGGGGGTCTAAAAATTTACCGAAGTTCGTCACAAGATTTCTGCTTCTTGCGATGTGTCCGTCAAGGGCGTCGGTTATTGAGGCAAGGGCAAAGACAACAAGCGCCCACAGCCCGCTCATGGGCACTATATCCGTCAGCAGGAAGAATATGAAAAAGGGCACCAGCACCACTCTTGCTACGGTAAGCTTATTCGGCAGGTTCATCTTCAACATCTCCTATCAGGTCATAGTCCATTATATCGTTTATATGCACGTTTACGAAAATGCCCGGTACAAGGCGGCGCTTTTTGGAGTTGAAGAATATCTTGCCGTCAATGTCGGGAGCGTCTGCCGCACTTCTTCCGAAGTAACATTCGCCGTAGCGGTCATAGCCCTCCACTACTACCTCGATGGTCTTGTCTCTGAGCTGCTGGTTTTTCTCGGTCATTATCACCATCTGCTGCTCCATAATGATATCCGCACGGCGCTCCTTTGTCTCCTCGTCAAGCTGTCCGTCCATAAGGGCTGCCTTTGTGCCTTCCTCGGCGGAATAGGGGAAGCAGCCTAAGCGGTCAAATTCCATATCCTTTACAAAGTGGGCAAGGCGGTCAAATTGCTCCTCGGTCTCCCCGGGGAAGCCTGTTATGAGGGTGGTCCTGAGAATTATGCCGGGAATACGCTCTCTGAGCTTTGCGATAAGGCTTCTCAGGGTCTCCTCGTTTCCGGGACGGTTCATTTTTGAGAGGATCTCCCCGTCGCAGTGCTGAATTGGCATATCTATGTACTTGACTATCTTGTCCTCTTTTGCCATTACGTCGATAAGCTCGTCGGTTATTCTCTCGGGATAGCAGTAGAGGACGCGTATCCATTTGAGCTGGGGTATTTTGCAGAGCCTTGTGAGCAGCTCGGGAAGCATGGGCTTGCCGTAGATATCCTCGCCGTAGCGTGTGCTGTCCTGGGCAATGACGATAAGCTCTCTTACGCCGTTTACCGCAAGCTCGGAGGCTTCGGCGCAGAGGGCTTCCATGGGCACGCTGCGCATTTTTCCTCTGATGGAAGGGATAGCGCAGTAGGAGCAGCAGTTTGAGCAGCCGTCCGCAATTTTCAGATATGAATAGAATGACAGGGTGGTCTGAACTCTGCCGCCTGTAAGTCCTAAATTAAGCTTATCGTCAAAGCTGACAAGCTGATTGCCGCCCATCACCTTCTCCACAATATCGCAAATGTGGTCGTTGGAGCCTATTCCCACAACGGCGTCTGCCTCGGGTATCTCCGAAAGCACCTCGTCCTTGTATCGCTCGGCAAGGCAGCCTGTGATGATTATCTTCTTTATCCTGCCCTCTTTTTTGAGAGCTGCAAACTCAAGGATAGTTTCGATAGCCTCCTGCTTTGCGGACTCGATAAAGCCGCAGGTGTTTATGATGGCAACGTCCGCAAGGGCGGCATCTCCTACCAGCTGGTAGCCCTTTTCACTGAGTTTATATAACATTCTCTCTGCATCTACCTGGTTTTTTGAGCAGCCCAGAGAGACCATTCCTACTCTTATTGACATTTATATCATTCCTTTTTCTGTGATATGGTCGCATACATTTTTATTATACTACAAGCCTCATTTATTTGCAAGGGCTATGAAAAAATTTTCAGCAAATTTTCACTCTCGGCTGTGCTCTTTTTCCGAAAAACCTGTTTTTCAATTCCTGCTTGCGTTAATCGCAATAATGTGATATAATAAATACATCTATACCACACCGAAAGGAATGGTCCAAATGAATATCCTTGTCAAAAACATAAAAATGCTTATGGGCGGTGAGATCG
Organism: Huintestinicola sp.; assembly: GCF_051882455.1. Lineage (NCBI taxonomy): Bacteria > Bacillati > Bacillota > Clostridia > Eubacteriales > Oscillospiraceae > Huintestinicola > Huintestinicola sp. The sequence continues at coordinate 24,979 of NZ_JBJERV010000084.1, forward strand.
CAGAGGGAGATATCTGCATTTCGGGCGATACCATTGCCGCCGCAGGCACTCCCCCAAAGGAATTTACTGCCGAGAAAATCATCGACGGCTCGGGAAAGCTTGCCATTCCGGGACTTATCAACTGCCACGCCCATTCATATATGTCCCTTTTCAGAAATTTAGCGGACGATCTTACCTTTGAGGACTGGCTTTTCGGCAGCATTATGCCAAGGGAGGACGCTCTCAGCTCCGAGGACGCATACTGGGGGGCAATGCTTTCCTGCGCCGAGATGATAAAGAGCGGAACTGTCTGCTTTATGGATATGCATATGTTTCCGAACAAGTGCGCCGAGGCGGCAAGCACACTTGGTATGAAAGCGGTCATGACAAGAGGGCTTACAGGTCCCGACAGGACGGAAAAGGACGCTATACGCCGATTTAATGAGCATATGCAGGAGAGAGAGCAGTGGGCAGATGACCCTCTCATAAGCTTTAAGCTGGGTCCCCATGCCATTTACACCTGCGGACGGGATTATCTTGAATTTCTCATTGAAAAGGCTCGGGAGACGGAGCAGGAATTTCATATCCACCTTTCCGAAACGGTCAACGAGGTGAATAACTGCTACAAGGAGCAGGGCAGATCCCCTGTGGAATATCTTGACAGTCTGGGCTTTTTCGATGTAAAGACCGCCGCCGCCCACTGCGTTCATCTGTCCGAACATGATATGGACATACTTGCGGAGAAAAACGTCAGCGTTATCCACAATCCAAAGAGCAATCTAAAGCTTGCAAACGGCATTGCTCCCATTCCGCGGCTGCTTGAAAAGGGCGTTAACGTATGTATGGGAACGGACAGTCAGGCTTCAAACAACACTCTGAATATGTTCTCAGAAATGAATTTCGCCGCACTTCTCCACAAGGGCACTACGGGCATACCCACCGTTTGCGCCGCTCGTCAGGTCCTTGACTTTGCAACGGTAAATGCGGCAAAGGCTCTGGGCTTTGAGAAAACCGGTGCCATTGCAGCGGGAAACAAGGCGGACATATGCATACTCGACCTTGACAGACCCCAGTTTTACCCCCGCAATGACCTTGCCGCCGCTCTCGTTTATTCCGCTAACGGCAGCGAGGTGGATACGGTCATTATCAACGGCGAGATAGTTCTTGAAAAGGGTAAGCTCACTAAATTTGACGAGGAGGAAATTTACGCAAAGGCACGGCAGGTGGCGGAGAAATTTTAATATAATAGGTCGATAAATCGGAATTTGGCGGGTGACGACCCGCGGCGGCGGGGGTCGCCCCGCGGCGAGGTCGCGCTGTCGGTTTGTGCGGGGCGGTTGCTTTGTTTCCGCGCCGATAGATACAATATTAGCCAGATAAATCGGAATTTAAACTATTAGGTGATATTATGAAAATTACAAAAATATGGTTTGAATTTGATGAATGGGAAAATGGGTTTAATGAGGATGATGATAATTCAGATGTTTATTTTGAATTAGACGATGGTTCAAAATGGTGTGCTGAATTTTTTACCTACAAAAATCTGATTACAATATCCCAAAAAAATCAACATACAGGTGAATGCCTTGCAGGACAGTATTTTCAATCCAACAAAGCTATCTTTATATCAAAAATGAACAAAGATTTGATTGTTTCTGTTCTGAATGAAATGATTCAAAATGAACGTGATTTAACTTCTGTCTTTACAGCGATAAATAACTGATAAATTTCCATTTGGTCAGATTATTTGTATCGTTCCCGAGCCGACAGTCTGATGCCCGAATAAATTACAGAACGTCTCGCCGCGGGTCGTCACCCGCAAATTCCGATTTATCGAGCAGATTACTTATCGCAGCACTCATAACGGGTGCTGTGATTTTTTCTGCCGTTAAG
>NZ_JBJERV010000085.1:0-26835 GCF_051882455.1 Huintestinicola sp.
CAAGCTTTGCACTCGCCTCCTTTTGTCAGTCTATTTCTGTGTCTTGCTATAGTATTTACCGATAAGACCCATAAGGAGCTTATCGGCAAAAAACAGTATTATCAGTTAAGAGTTTCGTAGCCGTCGGTGGAGGGCAGGGTGATGTCAACTGCGCTGCCGGGGTTAACGAAGGAGATATCGATGACCAGGTCAAGGTCATAGCTTGTTTCAGTTCCCGAAGCCATCAGAGAGGCGGGAACGGTCACCTTCATAGTGCCGCTGTACTGGGTTTTGGTGACGATATCGTTTGTAACAGTTACCTTGTTGGAGAAATTGTTCAGCTCGTCGATGACAAGGGTGTCGCCGTCGGTGCTCTGAGTCTCGTTTGCGATGATGATGTTAAGATATTTCTTTACAAGATTGTCGGAAAAGCTGAGTGAGTACACATCGCCCGAGGCGGAAATGTCGGTTATCGCCGCACGCTCGATGGGTGATAAAAGTCCCAGCTCCTTTATCTTTCCTGCCTCAAGGAAGCTGGAAAATTCGTTCAGAAATTCCTCTGTGTTAAAGGTGCTGTCAGTGTCTGAGCCCTTCTTCTGTGCTTCCTCTCTGTCGGAGGACATTGCAGGCTTTGCGTTCATGGCATATCTTGTCTTATGACCGTCAGCCTCGGTATAGATATAATCGCCGTCGGAGAACTGGATTATCTTGTTGCCGTCAACGTCCATCTCGTAGTAAAGGATATTCTTGCCGTCCGATGTATCCAGCTTGAAAAGTCCGTCTGTTTCGGTGGTAACGCCGTCCATTTTGAGGGAGAGGCCGATATTTGCTTCCATTCCTCCCTGGGCTGATACCTTCTTGTAGGCGGAAGCGTATTTTTCATAATCACCGCCTCCTCCGCAGCCTGCAAATAACATACAGGAAAGTGAAAGACCGGTAAGAACTGCAATAAACTTTTTCATAGTGATTACTCCTTATTTAATATTATTTTTTGGTGTGTTACGGCTGTGCCGCACACACGGTTTTATACTTTTTACTTTGCTTTTCTGTGGGGAGCGGAAAAGCGTATATCTCTCAGATACAGGAAAAGAACAGCCGCCGCAACGCACACTGCCGACATTATGAGCAGCGTTACCCAGGAGCTCAGCACGGGGTCAAGTCCGAACAGGTATGTCTTGTATTCGGAATATGCCTCGTCAACTCCGAAGCCGTTTGAAAATTCCGTATCCGTCCATATACCCGTATCATAGCGGCAGGACTCATACATATTGTTTATTTTCGAGGAGGTGAAATAGGCTATGCAGGACCAGCGGCAGGTAACGACCTTTGACATAACGTCCGTAAGTCCCGAAAGGGTGCAGGCAACGCCCGACAGAAGTATCTGGGGCAGCAGGCACACGGGGCATATTACAAGCGCCATATCGTTTGACACCGCCGCGGATATGGTAAGACCTATGCACATTGCGCTGAGCATTGACATAAAGGTGGTTATGTACAGCTCCAGCCACAGACAGTTTTCAAAGATTATGCCGCCCTCGTTCATTCCCAGCGCTCTTGCGGTCGCAGAGTCAACATTTCCGTCAATTGTCGCCACCGTATCGGTGAAGAATACCAGCAAAGCTATCATTATAGCCGCCTGAACGGCACATAGTCCCGCTGTTATAACAAATTTCGACATTACATAGGGAAGGGGCTTTACTCCCGTAAAGCGTTCTCTTTCGTATATTGTGCGCTCCTTGCTTATTTCCTGTACGGAATTGAAAATTCCCACCCAGAACGCCGCACAGCCGAAGGAAAACATCAGCTTCATGGTGTCCTCCGCCACCATAAAGGGCATACTCGTTCGGTTTATGACTATGCCTAAGAGGTTGTACAGATTTCCGTCCGCCTGGAAGGATATGCACACAAGTATAGTCAGCACTACGGGCATTGCAAGGAGCAGTATGAGACGGGTCCTGCTGTTGAAGGTTATCTCGGCATACCTTCGCGTCAGGACGTTAAATTGTCTCAGGCTCTCCGCAGGCCCGTTTTTCTGCTTCTTTTCCTCAATGGGAGTGACTGTATTAGAGCCCGTCATGGTGTTTGACTGAGCAAATCTTTTGGATACCTCGGCGGAATGTTCGTTCAGGTCGTCGTAAATATCGGTGATATTTTCCTTGCGGAAGAAATCAAGTGCCTTTGAGGGCGCTCCCGAGTAGCAGAGCAGACCTCCGCTGCCCATACATATGAGCCTGTCGCACAGATTTATGTTCTGTACGGTATGGGTGACCATAATTACCGTCTTTCCCGTCATTGCGAGCTTTTTGAGCATCTTCATAAGATTTTTTTCCGTTCCGGGGTCAAGTCCCGAGGACGGCTCGTCAAGGAAAAACAGCTTGGGCGACGCAAGGAGCTCCACCGCTATGCTTGCACGCTTTTTCTGACCTCCCGAAAGCTTGTTTATCAGGGTGTGCCTGTGCTTTGTAAGCTCCACCATCTCGAGAGTCTCGTCTATCTTGCGGTTTATCTCCTCCTTGGACATATCCTTTGGCATTCTTAGCCTTGCGGAATGGAGGAGCATTCTTTCAAGGGTGAGGGTATCGTAAACGATATCCTTCTGAGGAACATAGCCGATAATGCTTCGTATGCTCCTGTTGTTGGTCTTGATGCTCTCGCCGTTTATCAGAACGTCTCCCGAGGTGAAGTCGGTCATGCCCGACAGACAGTTGAGAAGGGTGGTCTTTCCTGCGCCCGAGCCGCCCACGATAGCCACAAATTCTCCCGGCTCGATGGAAAGGCTCACATTATCGGTAATGACCTTCTCGCCCTTGCCCGACTTGACCTTTTTGACCACATTGCACGCCGCAATGCTGACGCCGCCCGAATTGCTCAGCAGATAGAGTATTGTTCCGCTGAAGACCATAGCAGTGTCCGCAACGGTTATCTTGTCCATCTGTTCAAGGCGCTGCTTTTTTGTAAGGGGCTTTCCGTTCAGGATAACTCCGTTCATGGAATTGTTGTCGGCTATGTAATACCCGTCATTTTCCTTGGTGATAATGCAGTGGAACCTTGATACCGACGGGTGGTCCACAACAATGTCACAGTCGGTGCTTCTGCCTATGACGAACTTATTCTTTCCCTCCAGCGTAAAGCTGTCAGGCTTGCTGTCTGGGGCGTTTTCGGCGTTTCTGACTCCCGAAAAGGCTATGATGCATCTCTCTGCGGGATTTTGACCGATATAGAATTTATCGCCGTCATGGAGCTGCTTGGAAGTGATCTTTACGCCGTTAAAGGTGAGTCCGTTGACGCTGTTGTCATCTTTGACGCTCCAGCCCGACTCGGTCTTGTAAAAGGTACAGTGGGCACGGGATACGAAGGAAACGCCGGGGTCAATGGCGATATCGTTAATTTCGCTGTCCTCGCCGCCGTGATGCTCTCCTCTGCCCATTCGCACCGTGCTTTTGTCATACGAGTCAAGGTCGTAGACCCGAGGCTCGTTCTGCCCGATAAAGACGGTTATGTGATTTCTGGCAGGCACACTTATACACCTCCTGCTGCAATAAATGCAGTTGTCTGCAAAGAAAAATAAATGGTGAAATATTCCTAATTATTATATTAACATATAAGACTGTGCATTTGGTGTGCAATTCTGCATTTTTTCGATGGGCGGAGATCTGCGTTTTTCGGTCCTCCCGATAACGTAACAGCGGCGATCGGGGCGAAAAATTTACTCTGCCGTTTTCTCCGAAAAGAAAAAATCCCCTCAGCTCAAAGCCCCGAATGAAACGGGGCAGAGCCGAGGGGATATTATTTTATACCTTTTTATAATTTGCATTTAAAGCCGTCCAGCTTGTCGTCCATGTAAACTCTCAGGGGACAATGCTCGCAGTCGGGCTTTCTTGCGGAGCAGGTGTCTCTGCCGAAAAGCACAAGCCTGTGGCAGAAGTCGGAGCTTTTTTCGGGAGGGATAAGCTTTTTAAGGTCCTGCTCAACTACCTTCGGGTCGGTGGACCTTGTAAGCCCGAAGCGCCCTGTTATACGTATGCAGTGGGTGTCCGCAACGATGGCGGGCTTTTTGTGAATGTCGCCCATAATGAGATTGGCGGTCTTTCTGCCGATACCCGAAAGCTTTGTCAGCTCCTCGATAGAATCGGGGATAACGCCGTTTAAGTCATAATACAGCTGATGAGCCATTTCCACAATGCTTTTCGCCTTGGTCTTGTACAGTCCACAGGGACGGACAATCTCCGCCACCTCGTCAATGTCTGCGTCTGCGAAGCTTTTGAGGGTGGGGTATTTCGAAAAAAGCTCCTTTGTTACCACATTTACCCTTGCATCGGTGCATTGTGCCGACAGCCTGCCTGCTATCATAAGCTCATAGGGGTGGGTGTAGGTGAGGGAGCATTTCGCCCGGGGGTATATCATCTCAAGCCCCGTTACGGCATGCTCCGCGATCAGTTTTTTTGAGGGCATAGTTTTTATCCTTTTACTCGTTATCGGGTCTGCTGCTTAAAATATTCGGGATATCCGCACAGGTGGGACAGGAGATGTCCGCCCTGTCGGTGAGAATGGGAGCGCTTTCACGCTTTTCACCCTCCGCTTTTCCGCTTGATATATCAGTGAGTATCCTTCCGTCTGCGGCTTTGAAGTAGCTTCCGCCGCTTTCCATATAGCCGTCCAGCATTTTTATGAGCTCGTCCTTATCCATTTCGCATTTCTCCATTTAAATTATATTATTTATCGTGACGGGGCAGATTTTTTCTCGGGATAATTATCCTGATAAGCTGCATAAGCACCGACTGCTCCTTGTCAAGCTTTATCTTCTGTGCCCGTTTAAGGTCGGCGTCGCTTTTTACCTTGATTATAACGGGGCGTATATTGTCAAAGGCTTCTACTGTCGCCTCCGCCGAGCATCGGCTGCAGGAGCAGACGTTGAACCGCTTCATTACAAGCGGCAGCCACTGGGAGATAAGCTCCGAGGTGATATTTATCTCCGTACCGCCCTCCTGCGAGGGAACGGGCTTCACGGGAACGGGATTGTTCCTTGAACGGATCATCTCCTCCTTGAAGCTTTCGTCAAGAATAGGATTTGTGACCTGTGAGCCGCCTGTGAGCAGCTTCATCAGCTGGGGAGTTTTGTGGGTCTTGGGCGGCATATGGGTCTCCTTCCTTGAATATTTTCATACTCGGTATCATTAAAATGACTTTCCCGCCAGATCGGGATAAAGCTCCTGGGCAAGCCTTGTGTATTCCCTTGCCGCGCGGCATCTGGGGGAATATTCCACTAAGGTCTGCTGATGGGCGGGAGCTTCTGCGGCGGCTATGCAGGCGGATATGCGGGTGTCGAATATCTGTGTGCCCAGCTGCCTTGCGATTATCTCCGCCATCTCCGCGACCTCCTCGCTGAGAAGATATTTGGAGCTGTATTTCGTGAGAAGTATGCCTCTTACATCAAGGCTTTTGTTGTAATATTTTTTTACCGCAAGGATAGTGTCCTTGACCTGTGCTATTCCCTGAAGGGAAAGCACCTCGGGGGTCATGGGGATAATAAGGTCGTTTGCGGCGGTGTACGCGTTTATGGTAAGTATGGAAAGGGCGGGGGGAGTGTCGATGATAATGGCGTCATAGTCATTTTCCGCCTGAGACAGGGCACGCTTTAAGACAAATTCTCTGTCGCTGCCGTCAAGCTCCAGCTCCGTACCCGAAAGCAGGATATTCGAGGTCATTACATCGCATATGCGGGTGTGCTTCACAGCCTCGCGGACAGTGCATTTCCCCTTCATAACATCGTGTACGGTAAGCCCCGTGTCCTCTGCTCCCAGGGAAAAGGAAAGATTTCCCTGTGGGTCAAGGTCGATGGCAAGCACCCTTTTCCCGTTTCTTCTGAATATGCCCGCAAAGGCGGCACAGGTCGTTGTTTTACCCACGCCGCCTTTCTGATTTGTCACAGCAATAACCTTGCTCATTGTTTATGACCGTCCTTATAGAGAGCTTTTTTCACCGTAAGCTTACCGTCCTTCGTTCTTTCTGCGCTCCCTTTCGGCGAGCTGGCAGTTGAAGATGAAACGGGCTATCTTTTCCTCCTGAGGGGGGGTAACATCAAGAAAACGGCAGCCGTAGCCGATAAGCTCGCCCTCGTTGTCAAGCTGGAGACGAAGTATCTCAGTGTTTATCTCAATGGGGTCGTCAAGCAGCTTCAGCCTTACGATATCGCTCACGTTCAGCTCCATATCGCACTTCATCAGCACCCCTGTAAGATTTATGTTAAGTATTGCGGCGGTGTAAGGCTCCTCAAGGTCGGTGATCTCCTCCTCGCCCCGCTCGATATGAAGTATTTTTGCGAATGCGCCGGGAGTGTTCACCTTATACGAACCTCTGCGCTCCTCAAGCACCATTCCGTCATCAACGTGGAAATTGAGCTGGAGGTCGGTGCTCAGGTCTATCCTTGTATTGCACTGGATACGGGTGCCGTTCAGGTACTCGAAAATTACCGTTATCTGGTCTCCCTTGGAAAGCAGGGGAAGGTCGTTTCCCTTGATGGCTACAAGCTCATAACCCTTTATTTTGAAAAAGTCTCTGGGAAATGAGAAGGATTTTGTGGAAAGAACACGCTTGCCGTTCTGATCGTAAATATCCACCCTCTGGATCTTATCTTTGTTTATCATTTAAGGACCGACTCCGTTTCCGCAGGAGGAGAATACCCCGCAAATTTTAAGTAAGTTTTGTAAATATATACATTTACGTATTATAACAGATAATATAATTATAACAGAAAATTGTGCATTTTGCAATAGCTTACGGGAAAAATCCTCAATCAGTTCTTACAAAATATCCTGCTCCGAATTGTCAAGATTAACAACTCTGCTTTTCTGCGGGTCTGCCGCTTACACCTATGACCAGTGCGGATACTACAAGGATTATTCCCATGGCGGCAGAGGGTGAGGGTATCTCTTTATATAGTATCATTCCGAATACAGTTGCCGCCACAGGCTCCACCGAGGCAATGACCGCGGCGGTGCTGTTGTCCGTTCCTCTGAGACCCATGGAATAAAGCAGGTAGGGGAGCACCGAGGCGACAATTGCAAATACTGCGGCATACAGCCCCATAGAGGGCTTTTCCGAAAGCATATCCCCGAGAGAGGTCATATCCGCCGCAGCAGCTGAAAAAATAGCCGCAAAGGTGAATGCCCAGCCTGTGACCGTAAGGGCACTGTAGCCGCGGTTTATGGCGGCGCGGCTGAATATGCTGTAAAGTGCGTAGCCGAACGCCGAGCCCAGACCGTAAAGCACTCCCGAGGGGGTGATGGCTGCGGCGTCGCCGATGACCCCCGTCACAAGCACAAGTCCGCATATGGCTATGACTGCCGACAGTATCTTTCTCCGTGTTATCCGCTCTCTGAAGAAAACTGCCGACAGCAGCATCACGAAAACGGGGGAGGTGTACAGCAGTATGGCTGCCGCAGACAGGGGCATTACGGTGACGGCGGTGAAGTAGCAGAAGTTGAAAAATACGATGCTAAAAAGCCCCATTCCCGCGAATATCCAGATGTCCCGAAGCTTTATTTTCAGGCAATCGCGACGGGCTATCGCCATTGCACCCATTGTGAAAAGGGCTGTGAGGAGAGAGCGGAGAAATACCACGCTCATGGACTCCACGCCGTATTCGCTGAATTTCCTTACAAATATTCCCAGCGTTCCCCATAAACAGCCCGAAGCAATGACGCACAGGGCAGATATTTTCTTGTTCATAAGCCTGTTCCTTTTTATAAAATTCAGTGAAAATTATACCACTGCGGCATAAAAAAATCAATATCAATTCGGTTAAACGTTTTCGGATATGTTCATAAAAATTTAATCTGACAAATTTGCCATATCCCCTTGACAAATTTCAGATATATGTTATAATTGTAAAGGTCGATAACTTTACAGCATATTAACGGGGTGTGTGTCCTTGAACGGAGAAAAAAATCTTGAAGTGGCTGTGCTGCTGGACTACTATTCCGAGCTCCTCACCGAGAAGCAGCGTGACGTTATTGATCTGTACTATAATGAGGATCTGTCGCTTGCGGAGATCGCCGAGCATGAGAACATCACCAGGCAGGGCGTAAGGGACAGCATAAAGCGCGGCGAACAGGTGCTTTTCGAGATGGAGGCTGCTCTTCATCTTGCGGAAAAGTCCCGAAGGCTTGAAAGCATTGCTCAGCGGCTTGAGGAGAAGGCGGAAAATGCATCTCCCGAGGATATCCGCACTGCCGCCGCCGAGATAAGAGATATTCTTTGATCTTAACATAGAAACGGGAGGGTTTGCTGTGGCTTTTGAAGGTCTTTCCGAAAAACTTAATGCAGTCTTCAAGCGGCTCAAGGGAAGAGGCGTTCTTACCGAGACCGATGTCAAGGAGGCTATGCGCGAGGTAAAGATGGCGCTCTTAGAGGCGGACGTAAGCTATAAGGTCGTTAAGGACTTTATCGCAAAGGTCACCGAAAGAGCTGTTGGTACCGATGTTCTTGCAAGCCTTACTCCTGCTCAGCAGGTCATTAAGATAGTTAACGAAGAGCTTATCGCTCTTATGGGCGACCATAATGCCCGTATAGAATTTCCGAGCAAGGGTCCCTGCATCATTATGATGGTGGGTCTCCAGGGCTCGGGTAAGACCACCCACGCAGCCAAGCTTGCCAAGCATTTCAAGGAACAGGGCAAGAGACCGCTGCTGGCAGCCTGCGACGTTTACCGTCCTGCGGCTATAAATCAGCTTCAGGTAGTAGGCGACAAGGCGGGGGTCAAGGTATTCGAGATGGGTCAGATAAATCCCGTTGTCATTGCCAAGGAGGCTGTAAAGCACGCCAGGGAGCATGGCAACGAGGTCGTGATACTCGATACCGCAGGTCGTCTCCATATCGATGAAGAGCTTATGGACGAGCTTAAAAACATCAAGGCGGAGACCGAGCCTAATGAAATAATGCTGGTAGTCGATGCAATGACAGGTCAGGACGCAGTCAACGTTGCAAAGGCGTTTGACGACGCTCTGGGCATTACGGGCGTTCTTATGTCAAAGCTCGATTCCGATACACGAGGCGGAGCGGCGCTTTCCGTCCTTGCCGTAACGGGCAAGCCCATCAAATTCGTGGGAACGGGCGAAAAGCTTGATGATTTCGAGCCCTTCCACCCCGAGAGAATGGCTTCGAGAATACTGGGAATGGGCGATATGCTCACGCTTATCGAGCGCGCTCAGAGCTCCATTGACGAGCAGGAGGCAATGAAGCTTGCCAACAAACTCAAGGAGGAAAAGGGCTTCGACCTTGACGACCTTCTCGACCAGATGAAGCAGATAAAGAAGATGGGCCCCTTGAAGCAGATAATGGGAATGCTCCCCGGCGTCGGCGATAAGATAAAGGACGTTGACATCGATGACAGGCAGCTCCTCAGAATAGAGGCGATGATTACCTCTATGACCCCTGCGGAAAGAGCAAAGCCCTCTATCATCAATCCCAGCCGCAAAAAGCGTATCGCCGCAGGAAGCGGAAATACGGTGGCGGACGTGAACAGGCTCCTCAGACAGTTTGAGGAGATGCAGAAGATGATGAAGCAGTTCGGCGTTATGGGACGTAACCAGAAGGGCAAGAAGAACAAGCTCCGCATCCCCGGAATGAGGTTCTGATATGGAAGGCGGGGAAAAGATAATTTGCTGCATTTTCTTTATTGCAGCAGGGGTATTCAGTCTTGCAGGTTCGTATTTTAACTGGAATTTTTTCTTCAATGCAAGAAAAGCCCGTACCTTTGTCAGACTGTTCGGAAGAACGGGAGCAAGGATATTTTACGCAGTCCTCGGCATATTCATCATATTTTGCGGAATTATGGTGCTTGTTACTCCCGGATAAAAACGCTTTCAATGTGTGAAAACACTTTGATATAAATATTTTTTCAAGAGGTGAATAAAATGGCAGTAAAGATCAGACTCAGAAGAATGGGTGCTAAGAAGAACCCCTTCTACAGAATAGTTGTTGCTGATTCCAGATATCCCAGAGACGGCAGATTTATCGAGGAGATCGGTTATTACGATTCCACAACTGAGCCCAGCACCGTTAAGGTTGACGCTGAAAAGGCAAAGAAGTGGATGGCAAACGGCGCACAGCCTACCGACACCGTAAAGAAGCTCTTTGAGAAGACCGGCGTCACCAAGTGATCCGTCTGACGGATATATCAGTTGATCGTGACACCTCTTCGAGGTGTCCGAATATACTGATCTTTCGTAAATCTTATGCTCTGCGCTTTGCAGAGCGTTCCTATAAATCCCGAAAATACAGAAAGGCAGGCTGTCTATGGAAAAGCTCCTTATTACCATTGCATCGGGTCTTGTTGAAAACAAGGACGCTGTGACTGTTGACCGTGATGAACCCAATGAAGAGGGTATCGTGGTATATCATCTCCACGTTGCTCCCGACGACATGGGCAGAGTTATCGGCAAGCAGGGCAGGATCGCCAAGGCGATAAGAACCGTTATGCGTGCTGGCGCAGGCAGGATAAACGAGAAAATCATGGTCGAGATCGACTGATCTCATCTTTAATAAACGAAAAATGCATTTTCAGACTGCGGGAGCTTTCCTGCAGGCGGAAAGACGGTGGATTTTATGATTCTAACTCTTCTTTCGCACGTGACTGCAGTTCGGATATTGTTCGCTATCGGCATTGCTGTTACAGCCCTGCCGATATTTTTTTATAAAATGAGCAAAACTAAAGGGGACGGGCTCCGAAGGCTGCGGAATATCTCTGTCCTTCTGGGAATTGCGATGTGTCTGCCCATGGCGGTCTATGTTTATGCGGATATCCGCTACGATCTCAGGGATTTTTCCGAAAATGACAGGCTTTATCTTGCCGCTGAGAATAAAAATCTGTCCGCCGCAGAGGAATTTATTGAAAAGGGCGCAGACCCATGCGGAGAAAACCGCTACGGAAAGACTGCGATCGCCCGTTCTGCGGAGCTTGACGATGTTCATATGATGAGTCTTTTTCTGGAAAAGGGCGCAGACCCCAATTCTCCTGCGGGAGCGAATAAGACCATACTGGGCGCAGCTGCGGAAAATCATTCCCTTGAAATGACGGAGCTGCTGCTGTCTGCGGGAGCTGTTCCCGACTATGATACAGACAGGTATGTCCCCGCGCTCCATCTGGCTGCGGCAAATGACAAGGAATACTCCGCAGACATAGTGGAGCTGCTTGTGAATGCAGGCGCAGACCCTGCCTCAAAGGCTGTGCAGAACGGAAAGGTAATGCTTCCCTATCGTTATTATTACGATCTCCACAAGGAGGACGAGGATATTACCGAGGAGGAGGAAGCCCGCTTCCAAAGGATAAAGGATATCCTCTACGAGCCGTATATGCAGTGGCTCAAGGAAAAAATGACGGCGGAAAACGAAAGGTTGAGCTGATATGAAAAGATTTCTTGAAATTGGAAAAATAGTCGCCGTTCAGGGACTTAAAGGAGAGATAAGGGTGGACCCATGGTGCGACAGCCCCGATTTTCTCTGTGAGTTTGAGCAGCTTTATTTTAATAAGGGAGAAACTCCCGTTACAGTTGTCCGCGCCCGCCCTCACAAGAACATCGTTCTTATGAAGATAGAAGGGGTGGACACTCCCGAGGATGCTCAGAAGCTGCGGGGTAAGATACTTTATATGGACAGGGAGGACGTTGAGCTTGAGGAGGGCTGCTATTTCGTGCAGGACCTTATCGGGCTTGAGGTCATTGACGCTGATGATAATACCGTATACGGCAGGCTTTCCCAGGTGACGGCAACAGGCGCAAACGATGTTTATCACATCAAAAACGGGGAGAATGAATATCTTATCCCTGCCATTCCCGATGTTATTGTAAAGACCGACATCGAAAACGGGCAGCTTCTTATAAGAAAAATGGAAGGACTGTTTGATATATGACGCCGGATATGAAGCTTCCCTCCTGCGCTGTAGGCACATGGGCGTGGGGAGACGGAGCAAACGGCTCAAAAATGGTATTCGGCGGCAAGCGCGACACCGAAACCCTCAAGGCTTCTTTTAAGATCGCTCTTCAGAAGGAGCTTCTGCTCTGGGACACTGCCGAGGTGTACGGCATGGGCTCTTCGGAGCGGCTTCTCGGGGAATGTATCCGCGAGGCGGGGGATATGGGCAGCAGGGTGCTCATTTCCACAAAGCATATGCCAAAGAAAAAGTATTCTCCCGGCGAGGTGCGTTCGGCTCTGTTTCAGAGCCTTGAGCGCATTGGTGTGAACAAAGCTGACATTTACTGGCTCCATCTTCCGAATAATGCAGAGCAGAATCTGAACGAGTGCGCCGAGCTTGTGAATGAGGGCAGGATAGGTCTTATCGGTCTGTCAAACTTTAACCTTGATGAGATGATCGCCGCAGATAAGCAGCTGGGTGAAAAGGGGCTGAGAGTCGGAGCCGTTCAGAACCATTTCAGCCTTATCAGACGTGACCCCGAGCAGCTTCGGATACTTGACTGGTGCCATAAAAACGACGTTCCCTATTTCTCCTATATGGTGCTGGAGCAGGGCGCTCTGACGGGAAAATACGACGATGAACACCCATTTAAGGGCATTTCTATGCGCAGTCTGCAATACAATAAAGGTGTGCTTAAAATGCTTCGCCCCCTTATTGACTGTCTGCGTGAGCTTGGCATAAAATATAATGCCGAACCTTCACAGATAGCCGTTTCCTGGGCGATATCCAAGGGAACGGTGCCCATCGTCGGCATCACAAAGCCCCGTCAGGCAGAGGAGCTTGCAATGGCAAAGGGAATTGTTCTTGAAGCTTCGGAAATAAGCCGTCTTGAGGCTCTTTCAGACGCTTCGGGAGTGGTGAGCAAGGGTATATGGGAACCTAAGCTGCCTATGTGAAAGGAAGGATATTTTGCGTTTCGATATAGCAACTCTTTTTCCCGATATGTGCGAAGCGGTGCTGGGAGAGAGCATAATCGGCAGGGCGCGCAAAGCGGGGCTTATTGAGCTTTACTGCCATCAGATACGGGACTACACCCTCGACAAGCACAACAGGGTGGACGATTCTCCCTACGGCGGCGGAAAGGGCATGGTAATGCAGGCGGAGCCTATTTACCGCTGCTGGCAGGCGGTGTGCGAGGGGCTTGAGGAAAAGCCCTATGTCATATATATGTCCCCCAAGGGCAGCGTTTTTACACAGAAAAAAGCCGCAGAGCTTTCGCGTATGAAGAATATTTTCGTGATTTGCGGGCATTATGAAGGTGTAGACCAGCGCGTCATAGACAAGATAGTGGACGAGGAGATATCCATCGGGGACTATGTTCTCACGGGAGGAGAGCTTCCTGCCATGGTCATATGCGACGCGGCGGCGAGAATGGTGCCCGGAGTGCTGGCGGCAGAGGAGTGCTTCACCGAGGAGAGCCATTTTTCGGGGCTTCTCGAGTATCCTCATTATACCCGTCCCGAGGTCTGGGAGGGCATGGAGGTGCCTCCCGTTCTGCTTACGGGTCATCACAAAAACATCGCAGCCTGGAGGCACGAGCAGGCAGTGAGGATAACTGCCGAAAGACGTCCCGATATGCTGAGCGATAATGAAAAATAAGCCCGAAAGACGGAATTTGTTGGCAAAATGTTCATATATTTATAAATGATTTAAATCCGTAAGATATATGATGAACAAATTCCTGTGGATTTGCATATAAAACTCTGTTGAAAATTGTACAGGTGTCATAAAATTAGTGAAAATCCACAAATCAAAAAGCCAAAAAATCAGCTCTGTATTTCAAAAGGCAGAAAATTCCGCAAAAACGGAAAATTATCATATTTTTCTGTTGACTAAGGTTAAAATGCAATGTATAATTTAATTATAGCTTGAAGCAAGTTATAGTTATTCTCTTGAATTTAGAAATAGCTACTTAACGGATAGGAGAGAGTGTTATGTTTGTTAAAGATGTAATGGTTCAGAATCAGGTTGGCTTACACGCACGTCCCGCAACATTTTTCATTCAGAAGGCTAATGAGTTCAAGTCCTCTATCTGGATCGAAAAGGAAGAGAGAAGAGTAAACGCAAAGAGCCTTCTCGGTATTCTCTCACTGGGTATTGTCGGCGGCACACAGATCAGAATTATCGCTGACGGAGCTGACGAGCAGGAAGCTGTAACAGCACTTATCGAGCTGGTTGACAGCGGTTTTGCTGAGGAGTCCAGATAACTCTTCACTGTATTTTGGATTTCAGGGAGTATGTTCTCAGGGAACGTGCTCCCTTTGCTTTTTGAGCTTTACAGAAAAAAATTGTGATATTTGACTAATGTTCATAAAAACTTAACACAAGTGAACGAATAATATGATAAAATTAAGCTATATAGGAAGCGGTCAAGGGTGATCTGCCCCGTCGGAAAAGCGGTTTTGAGCCGCGGCAGACCATCTGAGCGAGCGATCCTGCCGTTATTATTGACCGCAGTGCAGCTATGATCGGCAATACCCGACCCCCGCGGCTTCGGCGGAGAAAATGAAAGGAAGACTGTAAATGTCAAACAGACTGTTTCAAGGCCTCATACATCAGATGAGAGATACAATGGACTGCGTTATCGGAGTTGTGGACTCCACCGCCACAATTATTGCCTGCAGCGAGCTTACCAAGATAGGCACGACCAACGAATTTGTTTCTCTTGACCTCAGCGATTCCCACGATATCTTTGTCAGGGACGGTTATACTTACAAGCCCTTCGGCTCCCACATAAAGCCCGATTATGCGGTCTTTGTTGAGGGCACCGATGAAAATGCGGCAAAGTATGCTAATATTATGGCGATAACCCTCTCGAGCATAAAGCAGTATTATGACGAGAAGTATGACCGCAACAACTTCATTAAGAATGTTGTTCTCGACAACGTTCTCCCCGGCGATATCGTTGTTAAGGCAAGAGAGCTTCATTTCAATGCAGATGTGAGCAGGGTGGTTTTCCTTATAAGGATAATCTCCTCCAACGATGTGTCTGCATACGATGTTATCCAGAACCTCTTCCCCGATAAGACCAAGGATTTCGTTTTCAACATCACAGAAAGCGATATCGTTCTTGTTAAGGAGATAAAGAGCAATGTAGAGTCCAAGGATCTCGAAAAGCTTGCCCGCTCCATTTCCGATACCCTTTCCGGCGAGTTCTACACCCGCGTTAATGTGGGCATAGGCACCGCTGTTGTGGGCGTCAAGGATCTTGCCCGTTCCTTCAAGGAGGCTCAGATAGCTCTTGAGGTCGGCAAGGTGTTCGATACCGACAAGGTCATCGTTTCCTACGATAACCTCGGCATCGCAAGACTTATCTACCACCTTCCCACCACCCTCTGCGAGACCTTCCTCCAGGAGGTATTCAAGAAGGGCTCCATCGAGTCTCTCGACCACGAGACTCTTTTCACCATTCAGAAATTCTTCGAGAATAACCTTAACGTGTCCGAGACCTCAAGAAAGCTCTTCGTACACAGAAATACTCTGGTTTACAGACTTGAAAAGATAAAGAAGCTCACAGGTCTCGACCTCAGAGAATTTGACCATGCCATCATCTTCAAGATCGCGCTCATGGTCAAGAAATACCTCTCCGCAAATCCCACAAAATTCTGATATCGCACATTACTCCGGCGGAGAAATCGAAAACCAAATAGATTTTCAGGGGGCAGTCGGGGATCTCTACTGCCCTTTTATCTGCTTTATATATACTCAGGCGGTGAATTTTTTTGATAGAACTCAAGAACGTGTCGGTGACATATAAGAACGGAGTTGACGCTCTGAACGATGTGTCCCTTAAAATAAATGACGGCGAGTTTGCCTTTGTGGTGGGCGAGTCGGGTGCGGGAAAAAGTACCCTTATCAGGCTCCTTACCAGAGAAGTGAAGGCGGACGAAAGAGCCGATGTTAAAAGCGTTATCAAGGTAAACGGCTTCGACCTTATCAAGATGAAGCAGCGTGATGTTCACAAGCTGAGGCGCACTATCGGCTTTGTGTTCCAGAACTTTATGCTCATAGACTCGATGACTGTCTATGACAATGTGGCGTTCGTGCTCAGATGTATCGACGCTCCCACCAAATACATAAGAAAAAGAGTTCCCCAGGTCATCGGACTTCTGGGACTTCAGGAAAAGATAAACCGCTACCCCGGCGAGCTTTCGGGCGGCGAGCAGCAGCGTGTTGCCCTTGCAAGGGCGCTTGTCAATAACCCCCAGCTCATCATTGCCGACGAGCCTACGGGAAATCTCGACCCCCGTACATCGGTGGAGATCGTAAAGCTTCTCAAGGAGATAAACGACCGCGGCACCACCGTGCTTATGGTAACTCACGAGCACGAGCTTGTAAAGCGTATGGGCGGCAGACTTATCAATATCCGAAAGGGCGAGATCTCCTTCGACGACCGAATTTAAGGGAAAGGAAAGCAGAAATTCAATGAGACTCAGCGGTGCAGGCTATCTTATCAAGCAGGGCGTGAGAAATATCCTGAACAACAATATCGCCTCCGTTGCGACCTTCTGCGTATTGACGGTGTCGCTTCTTATTGTTGGCTTCACAGGGCTTTTTTCGCTTAATATAAACACATTCATCAGCGGCGTGGAGGATAAAAACGAGGTAGTTATTTTCCTTGCGGACGATGCGGACGAGGAATACATCGAGGAGCTTGGGAATAAGCTCAAGGCAGATGAAAACATCTCCGAGGTCATTTTCTGGTCCAAGGAGGAGGCTCTCGACGGCATAAAGGCAGATATGAACGACGCCGAGGATATTTTCGGCTACATAGACGAAAATCCTCTCCCCGATGCATACCGTATCAGGATAAAGGACATCACCAAAATGAGCTCCACCCTTTACGCCATCAATTCCTACAGCCATATCGAAAAGGTGAAGGCTCCCTATGATTTCGTAAATATCCTTACAGGGCTCAAAAGCGCGATAACGGCGGTCTCCGTCCTTATCCTCATTTCCCTGGGACTTGTAAGCTTCGTAATGATATCAAATATCACCCGTGCCAGCGTTGAGACCCGTCACAGGGAAATTGCCATTATGAAATTCGTAGGCGCTACGGACAGCTTTATCAAGATACCCTTTTTCATCGAGGGTCTGGTGCTGGGCATAATGGCGGGCGTGGTGGCGTCACTGCTCACCTTTGCAGGCTATGACAGGCTCGTTGCGCTGCTCTCCACCGAGACCACCGTTTTCGCGGTGATGGGCTCCTCGGGATTTATCCCTCTTGAGAAATTTATGTGGCCTCTTGCGGCGGTCTATGTGGGAATAGGCGCGATTCTTGCCTCCATCGGAACGGTTGCCAGCGTTAAAAAGCACGTCAAGGTGTAAAATAAAATATAAAAAAGAGAAGAAAGCAATATCTGAAAGGAAAAATAAAATGAAAAGGAATTCGGTAAAAAAGCTTTTTAGGAGTGTGGGCGCTCTGTGCGCCGCAGGAGTTATTGCCCTGTCGGTAATGACAGGCTCGGTGGTAACAGCCGATTATGAGGACGATATCGACGCGCTGCAGCGCAAGCAGGAGGCTCTTGCCGAGGAGCGCAGACAGCTTGAGGCTTCTCTGGGCGAGTATGAGCAGAATGCCGAGGAGCATGAAAAATATCTTGAGATATACGATGAAAAAATGAAGGTGCAGGAGCAGGAGATCGCCAATATCAAGGAACAGATATCGCTCCTCAATGACAGCATTGCCGAGCTTGAAGAGCAGATAAAGGGCAAGGAAGCAGAGGTAGCCGAGGGAATAGAGGAGTTCAAGGCACGTCTGCGTGCAATGTATATGAACGGAAATGACAGCATTGCTTCAATGCTCGCAGGCTCCACCGATTTCTACGATATCCTTGCAAGAACGGAGCTTATGGAGAGAATGTCCCGCCATGACAAGGAAATGATAGACGATCTGAATGAAAAAATAACCGCGCTCAACAACGATAAATCCGCTCTGGAGCAGACAAAGGCAGAGACCGAGCAGAAGAAGGCAGAGGCAGAGAGCGTTCTTGCCGACCTGCAGAAGACCTATGCCGAGCACGAGGAGACCAAGGAGTGGTATGAGGCTCAGGCTGAGTACAGCAGAAACCGCACCGAGGAAATAAAGCAGGAGGAAGCCGACGCCGAGGTAGAGCTGCAGGAGTATATCAGAAAGCAGCAGGAAGAGCTTGAAAGAAAGCGTGAGGAAGAGCGTAAGCGCAGGGAAGAAGAGGAAAGAAAGCGCAGAGAAGAAGAGCAGAGACGAAAGGAAGAGGAAGAAAGAAAACGCCGGGAAGAGGAGGAGCAGAAGCGCCTTGAAGCCGAAGCTCAGGGCATCGAATACGTTCCCGAGCCTGAACCCGAGCCCGAGGAGGACGACTCCTCCGAGGATACATACCAGTACGTAACGGGAGCTTCCCAGGGCTTTATCTGGCCCTGCCCCACCGTTCTTAACATTACAGACAGATACGGCTACAGGACCATTGCCGAGGAAGGCGGTTCCAGCGATTTCCACAAGGGTATCGACATCAACAAGCCGGGCTGCGCAGGAGAGCCTATCGTAGCCTCCGCTGCGGGAACAGTTATCAGAGCCTCCAATACGGGCAATGGCTACGGCATACACGTTCTTATCGACCACGGTGACAAGATATCCACACTTTACGGCCATATGTCCAGCTGCTGCGTGAACGTGGGAGACGAGGTGGCTCAGGGACAGACCATCGGCTATATCGGCTGTACGGGCTATGCATACGGTAATCACTGTCATTTTGAAGTCAGAGTGAACGGTGAGACCGTAGATCCGCTGAACTATGTAAGTATGGGATAATGAAGCCTGCCCCGCTGCCTATGCAGGCAGCGGGTATTTTGCGTTAAAAGGATAGAAAGAGATGAAGATAAAAGTATCACTTGGAATTACAATAGGACTTATGGCAATAACAGCTGCTGTAACGTTTATCATCACAAGCAATGTTACTCTTGAAATGTTTAACAACAAGATAAAAAGCGTCAGCGAGAAGCAGGAGTTTTACAGCAAGCTCTCCGAGATAGACACCTACAGCCGTACACACTACATCGGCGAAATTGACGAGGCAAAGCTTATCGAGGGAATGGTGCAGGGGTATATCGGGGGCGTGGGGGACGGCTATGCCGAGTATCTCACTGCCGAGGACTATGCCAAGCGGCAGAACGAGCAGACAGGCGTATCCGTGTGGCTGGGCTTTACCTATGAGAAGGAGCCCGGCGGATATATCAGGATAACCGAGGTCCACCCCGGCACCTCCGCCGAGGAAACGGGACTTCTTGCAGGAGATATAATCACTGCGGTGAACAATACAGACGTTATCGCATTTGAGGGGGGATATGACGAGGCAGTTTCTCTTTTTAACTGCGAGGAAGGCACCCGTGTGAAGCTGTACGTGAAGCGAACCAACGACGACGGCACCAGCGATTTTATCACCTATAACGTTGTTGCGCAGCGCTCCGAGCAGGTCACAGTCACAGGCAGGGTAATAGACGCCATCGGTTATATCAAGATATCCTCATTCACCGACAAGACCGAGTCACAGCTGAAAACCAAGCTTGACGAGCTTATCTCCGCAGGAGCAAGCGGACTGGTTTTCGATATGAGAAACAACAAGGGCGGCTCATTGGAGTCGCTGCAAAAATGCCTTGACCATATCATAGGCGCAGGAACTGTGGTCACAGCCGAGTATAAAAACGGCAGCACCGAAGCGGTGGTGGTATGCACCGAGTCGGAGGAGATAAAAATGCCCATGTCCGTTATCGTAAATCAGAATACCGCAGGCAGCTCCGAGCTTTTTGCATTTGCGCTTGCCGTTAAATGCTCCGCGCATACGGTGGGGAAGACCACCGCAGGCAAGGGCTATCTGCAGACTGCCTACACCTGCTCCGACGGCTCTGTGGTAATGCTGTCCACAGCCATACTCAGAACGGACAACAGCGGAGATTTCAACGGCACAGGCTTAAAGCCCGAATTTGACGTGGCTCTCTCCTCCGAGATAGACCTTAATCAGATATCCGACGAGGCGGCGCTTCTCACCGACGCGCAGCTTATCAAGGCGCTGGAAGTCACCGTTCCCAAGGAGACGGCAGAGTAAGCAATATTTGGAAAGGCGGGAGCATATGAATAAGATAGACATATTCAGCTACGGCTGGATATATGATGCCATACTTTTGATGCTGTTCATAGTGGCTGCGGTGGACTGCTTCGGAATTATCAGAAGCATAAAAGAGGGCAGGGAGGAGCTGGCGGAATACGCCGCACTCTGCGTGAAATACCTGAAGATAGCAATGCTGCTGTTTGCGGGGGGATTTTTCCTTGTGGTGGCATTTACCTATGGCTACGATACCGCTACCACCCTCATTCACGGCTTTATGGGCTTTCTGCTCATTGCCGACGCCATTGCTTCACTGGTGATAAAGATAAAATACTCAAGAAGGTATGAAAAGAAATGAAAGCGGTCAAAAGCCTTAAAGACAGCATAAAGGGATTTCTGAAAATGACGGGTCATTATGCGGACTCGGCAATGTATCTTGCGGAGCACGGCTACAATGACGAATATATGAAAATGCTCTCAGCGGAATGCGAGACCGCAGGCAATCCCAAGGAAAAGGCGGAGGGGCAGGCTCTCACCGCTCAGGGACTGCTTTTTCGCGGAAAGCTCAGGGACGCCCTCAAGGCTTTTGAGGAGACGGACATAAGCAGGCTCCCGAAGGCTGTCGGTCACGTATTTGCGAATAATTACATACTCTGCCTGTTCCTTCTGGAGAAGCCCGAAAGAATAAGGACGCTTTACGAGGAGCAGAATAAGCTTGTGCTGGGTGAAGGCTCACTTGTGATGCGCAGGACTGTAGGCATAAAGGAGTTTATCGAAAAGCGCTATGAAAATGCCGTTACGGTATTCATAAAGCTGCTCAGCGAGCCTGACCCAAGATGTACGCTGATGGCGGACATCTGTATCGTGAAGGCGATGCTGAAGCTTGATATGAAGGAGCGGGCGGCGGAGATAGCGGAGCTTGGCTTCGGAAGATATTCCGGTATGGGCGATATCACCGCTCTGGTGAACCGCCTGCGGCTTATGATAAATGCTGTTCCCCGAACAAACGGCGGCAAAAATAACAAAAAGAAAAAAAGAAAGTGAGTGATAGCCTATGGCAGACAGGCGATATGCAAAATTTTTTGCAGGCTCGGTCATAAAGCTTGTGATGTTCATAGTCCTCTGCGCAGCGGCAGCTTATGCTTCGGGGCGGTTATTGCCCTCTCCCTTTGACAGGCTTGCTCCCGCAGCAGCGGGGATAGTTATCAGCTGGTTTTTTCTGACGGTCGTGGAGGGCGGCAAGCGGTCATTCTTTGCAAAGGGCTTTCTGGTGGAAAATGTTGTCCCCGGAGGCACCTGGGGCTTCGGCGTCGCATTTGCGGGACCTCTTATCGGGCTTGCCTTCAAGGTGAGATACTTTAACTGGAATGCCGACATTGACATTACCGGGATATTTCTGACTGCAGTGGCTTCGGGGCTGTTATCTGCCATAGTAATATACGGCTACTTTTTTCACGTTATCCGACAGGACTTCGGAGCGATACCTGCGGTGATCATCTCGTCGCTGCTTTACGGCTTTTTATCTGCCTATGAGGTATCCTCGGGGCTCATTACATACGACATCATAATTCCTGCGGCGGCGTATTACACCGTTATCGGAATTGCGGCAGGCATACTTATTTTGCAGCTGGGCGATATGCGTTCGGCGGCGGCATTCCTGTTTATTTACAGCCTGACAGCCGAGCTTTCCGAGGCATTTACAACAGGCGGAAGAAGCTTCGGCACCGACATTGCCGCCCCTGCAATGGCAGCCCTCTGCTGTCTTTCCATGTTCATTGAGATGTATGAGGAAAAGAAAAAAAGAAAAAAAGAGCAAGAAATATAAAAAGGCGGTATTTTAAAAATGGAGCTTTCCCTTATCTGCGTAAGACAGATAGCAGTTATGTTCATTCTGGTGGCGCTGGGCTTCCTGTGCGGCAAGATAAAGCTTATCGACAAGGAGACAAATTCAAAGCTCTCAAGCTTTGTGCTTGAGGTGGTAAACCCTGTACTCATATTTATGTCCTATCAGCAGGAGTTTGACATGGAGCTTCTCAAGGGGCTGGGAATGGCTCTGGTGCTCGGGTTTATCTCCTACGGGGTGATGATACTCCTGCTTGCCATACTTTACAGAAAAAACCATTCCGACGAGGGACTGGTTGAGCAGTTTGCAGCCATATACTCAAACTGTGCATTTATGGGCATTCCCCTTATCAACGGGCTTTTCGGCTCTGAGGGCGTTTTCTATCTTACGGGATATGTTACCGTGTTCAACATTATGGTCTGGACCCACGGCGTTATTTTCTTCGGCGGAAAGGAGCAGAAAACATCTCTCAAAAAGGTCCTGACCTCTCCTGCCATAATCGCAACGGCTATGGGACTTGTAACATTTTTGCTCCGTCCCGTGCTGTCGGGGATCTCCTTCCCGGGCTTTGTGACGGCGGCTGTGGGAACTGTGCTCTCTGCGGCGGATTATGTGGGCGGCATGAACACGCCCCTTGCTATGCTATGCGCAGGCGTTACCATCAGCGGAACGGTCATCGGGGAGCATATCAGAAACGTGGGAGTTTACCGTGCATCGGCTTTGCGGCTTATCGTGTGCCCCGTGCTTTTCTGGCTCATATTCAGGTGGTTCCCCATTCCTCATACGGTGTTTATGGTGGTCATGGCGGCGGCAGGCTGTCCTGCGGCGGCAACGGGAACTATGTTTGCTATCAGATACAAGAAATGCCCCGAAATGGCAGCGGTCATTTTTGCTGTGACAACGCTGCTTTCGGCGGTCACACTGCCGATCATGGTCATATTGGGCTCTGTATAATATTATAGCACAAATGTGCTTGATTGTCAAGCGAATGTTGACAATTGATTGAAAATTTACAAATATAAGGACGGTAATATATGGAGGAAAGAAACGGCTTGCCCCCCCGCAGTGGCATCGGACAGCCGCAAAAGAAAAGAAGGTTTGACCCGAGAAATATCATCATTCTCGTTATGGGCATTTCCATGGCGGTGCTTGGGATAAATAACGCAAGGCTTGACAAAGCGCTTAAAGAGGACGAGGAATACATATCCGCCGAGGCTTCAAGGGTGTTTGAATATTTCGGTGAAAAGGACGTTATAAATCTTGACGACCCCACCTACGGAGATACGTGGCTGGCGGCGCTTGCGGACGTTCCCCGCCATGAGATGGATTTTGACAATGTGAAGCTCGAAAACGGCTTCAAGAATTATTACATAGACGGGGTAAAGGTCAATAAAACGGGAATTGACGTGTCATATCATCAGGGTGACATCGACTGGGAGGCTGTGAAGGCTGACGGAGTGGAGTTTGCCATGATACGTATGGGCTATCGCGGATATGAGTCGGGACAGATAAATGTGGACGAGCGTTTTCACGAATATGCCCAAGGTGCGCTGGACGCCGGGCTTGACATTGGCGTTTATTTCTATTCACAGGCAGTGACGGCTGAGGAGGCTGTGGAAGAAGCCGAAGCAGTTCTTGCCGAGATAGGGGACTATGAGATAATGTACCCCGTGGTATTCGACTGGGAGATCGTGGGGGACGAGACGGCGCGCACAAACGAGGTCTCTGCAGATGTGCTGAACGAATGCGCCGCCGCTTTCTGCAACCGGATCGCAAGGGGCGGTCATATCCCCATGGTCTACAGCGTGAAGCGAATGGCGCTCACAAAGCTTGATATGAGCAGGCTTGCAGGCTTTGATTTCTGGCTTGCGGAATACAGGGACATTCCCGAGTATCCCTATTATTTCACCATGTGGCAGTATGCATCCGACGGGCGTGTTAACGGCATTGAGGGGGACGTGGACCTGAATATGAGCCTTGTGGATTATTCTAAGGTGAAGAGGTAAAATTTTTGGGGGACATTTTATGGACGGGAAAAGGCTTTCTGCTGCGGCAAAGGCGGTTGTGACGGTATGCTTTCTTGGCTTTATGACGTTTTTTTGTCTTGGCAGGCTGCTTATTGCTCTGGCGGTGCTTTTTGTGGGAATAGTTGGATTTATCCTGCTGACAGCATTGCAAATTCGGCTTGAGAACAGGGAGCAGCGGCATTTTATAAGAAATATCCTGACAGAATATGGTAAAATCATTAACGAGGACAAGGGCGATTATAAAAAACGGGGACTTGCTTTTCTTGAAAGTGAGCTTGAGTACAGCCGCACACACCCAAGGCTTGCCTGCAATAAAAATTATCTGGGGATATTCCTTGCGGCTCATTACGGAAATCTTGCCGATATGGATAAATGCGGCGGGTATATTGATATGGTCAGTCCCGAGGAGCTGATGCGTGACGGGGATATCGGCTGGTTTATAGTTTTTTATTCCATAAAAATGGATATCACTGTGAAAAAAGGTGAGCATACTGCTGCAAAGGAGCTGTATGAGCAGCTTTGCGGCGAGATAGATATGGAAAAATACCGGGACGACCCCAATCTGATCAAAATGCGCTCGGAATATCTTCTGCTTTGCGGAGATCATGAGGGTGCGCTTGCGGAGGCGGAAAGGCTTGGAGGCGAAGATCTGTTTTCGCGCTTTGCCGCATTTCAGTGCAGATTCAATGCTCTGTTGAGTTTAGGCAGGCTTGAGGAAGCCGAGGAGCTTGTAAGAAATATGCGAAGCTCCGAGGTTCCCGACCAAATGCTGCCTGTGTTCGGCGAGTTTGAAGCGGCGATAAAACATAAAAAAGAGGCTATGCAGCTGAATAAGGAAAAATCTGTATGACAAAAAATGTAAAAATATTGCTTTCGGGTGTTTTTATCATTGTGATCGCAGCGTTGATTCTTGCCGCCGCTTTCCTATTTTCCGACGAGGACTTTCAGCCCTATGTGCGTAAGGCTATGACCTTTGACGGTGAGCCGATTTCGGGGAATGCCTTTGTCATAGATGAAATTGAAGCCTCGCTCGGGGAACTTGCCAACGGCATTGAACCGGGTATGATCCTTGCCTATGCCGAATATACCTTTCGGAGCGGTGATGATATCAAGTCGTCTTTTTTCTACATAAAGGAAACGGACGCAAATAGGAATGCAACTCTGCACATCAATGTTGATGCGGCAAAGCAAACGGCGGTCGAAGCGGTTTTCGAGGAGGGCATACGAAAGCGTGTGAGACTGACCTTCAGCCGCCCCCTTGCCAATAATAAAGACGTTGACATTTTCTCCGAATATCTGAAATGTATTGACGAAATAAATAAATCGGGACGTGAGGATCTGTATGGTATGCCTATTACCATTACCGTTACCGATGAAAAAATTTACAGGTCGGTTTATTCGGAGGATGAGGGACTGACGGTAATTTTATGATTTGCAGGCGGCTCGGTAACGAATTATTTGTCAAAATATCCGAACTGTCCTTGAAAATGACGTGCAAATGTGGTATAATAATATAAAAGTAAATTTCCGAGGGAGATGAATTTGATGAAGAAAAAATTTGCCGCAGTTCTGGCGGTGCTTGCTCTGACCGCCTGCGGAAGCGGAAATTCGGGGGAGCCTGTGACCTCATATGCCGATACGTCCCAGGAGCTGAATGTTATCTCCGAGACCTCGGAAACCTCTGCGGCAGCAGGTCATGACTTTGACCCCGAGGCTGAGGACAAGGGGCTTGAGGGAGTTCCCTATTTCTATGCGCCCCACGCTGAGGAGGTCGTTTTTGTTCCCTCGGAGGAAAATGTGAAATTTAACGGCAGGTATATCAAGCATAACGATATCTGCTATCTGTCCTACACCTGTTCGGCAGTCCGCTTCAATATGACGGGGGACCGGGTGGAGGCGGTGCTTGTTTCCAACGGCGGCGCATATTCGGGCAGGCAGCAGGGCTGGATCGGCGTGGAGATAAACGGCGAGCTGACCAAACGTATCCGCCTTGAGGACGGGGAGCAGAGCTATGTTCTTTACGAGGGCGAGGAGCTGAAAAATGCCGAGGTCGCTATCGTCAAGCTCACCGAAAATCAGATAACAAATACGGGCATTAAGTCCATAACCTGCAATGCAAGCAGGATAGCCCCCGCCGCCGAAAAGGAGCTTAGCATCGAGGTCATCGGCGACTCCATCACCTGCGGATATTCAAATGAGGCGGACGGTCCCGAGTACGGCTTTAACGGGGATTACGAGAACGGTGCCGCCACATATGGCTATCTTACCGCCAAAAATCTTGACGCAGACTACAGCCTTGTGTGCATAAGCGGACTGGGACTTATTTCAAATTACACGGACTACGTGGGCGAAAAAGAGGATTATCTGCTTATGGATATGGTGTATGATTACACCGACACCAATTTCGAGCAGCGGCGCGGAATGGAGCCGCTTTCTGAGTGGGATTTCGGCGATGGCAGCGACATTGTGGTCATAAATATCGGCACCAATGATTACAGCTACACCGGCAGGGACGAGGACAGGCAGTATGAGTTTTATGAGGCGTATTATGCA
This sequence comes from Huintestinicola sp., assembly GCF_051882455.1. Lineage (NCBI taxonomy): Bacteria > Bacillati > Bacillota > Clostridia > Eubacteriales > Oscillospiraceae > Huintestinicola > Huintestinicola sp. The sequence goes on from NZ_JBJERV010000085.1 coordinate 26,452, forward strand.
TTTCTGGGCGATGTCCGTGAGCATAACCCCGACGCGGAAATTGTCTGCACCATGGGCATAATGGGCGCTGAGCTTTTTGGGCAGATAGAGGAAGCGGCGGCGGATTTTTCAAGAGACAACTCCGACGAGCATATCCATACAATGAAGTTTGACTATCAGAGCGAGGAGGACGGCTACGGCGGAGATTATCACCCTTCTGTGGCAACGCATAAAAAGGCGGCGGAGCAGCTTACAGCGTTTTTAGAGACTCTTGAATGATGTAAAATTGCACATTTTAAGATGGCAAAATAACACGAAAAGTTATACTTTTCAACAAACTGAAAAAAACTGTCGAAAAAAGCTTGACAAACGAAGGTGAGTGTGGTAAGATAATAAAGCTGTCGG
>NZ_JBJERV010000086.1:0-26542 GCF_051882455.1 Huintestinicola sp.
AGTAGTGAACGTCACGGACTTCAAATCCTGCACGGTCACGGGAAAGACCGCCGGGACCCAGCGCGGAAAGACGTCTCTTGTGAGTAAGCTCCGCAAGGGGATTGTTCTGGTCCATGAACTGTGACAGAGGCGAGGAGCCGAAGAACTCCTTGATAGCCGCAGTTATGGGACGGATATTTATAAGGCTCTGGGGAGTGATGGTCTCAGCCTCCTGAGCCTGGGTGTTCATTCTCTCTCTGATGCTGCGCTCCATACGCGCAAAGCCGATCCTGAACTGATTCTGGAGCAGCTCGCCAACGGAACGGATACGTCTGTTGCCCAGGTGGTCGATATCGTCCACTGTGCCGACGCCCTCGCAGAGATTGATAAAGTAGCTGATGGTAGCGAAAATGTCGTCAAGAGTGATGTGCTTGGGAACAAGCTCATCAGCACGCTTCTTGATCATTTCCTCAAGCTCGTCGTTGTCTGCCGCAGTGTCGAGGATATCTCTCAGCACCTTGTAGGAAACGAGCTCGTTAATGCCGCAGGCAGCAGCGTCAATGTCAACATAGCCCTTGATATCTACCATACCGTTGCCGATGACCTTGACTTCCTTTTCCTCAACATGGCTCTGAGTCTCGCCCTGAGCGGTGGTAACGATCTCCTTGTGCTCAACTCTGAGCCAGGCCTCCATAACGCCTGCCTGCTCGATCTCCCTGGCTCTGTCATAGGAGATAAGCTCGCCCTCGTCAGCCATGATCTCGCCCGTAGCGGGATTAGCGATGGGTCTTGAGAGGTAGTGACCTGCAATACGTGAAGCGATACCCAGCTTCTTGTTATACTTGTATCTTCCGAAACGTGAGAGATCGTATCTCTTAGCGTCGAAGAAGAGCATATTGATGTGGGAAATAGCGCTGTCCACCGTAGGAGGCTCGCCGGGGCGGAGCTTCTTGTAAATTTCAAGAAGAGCTTCCTCGGTAGTATTTATATTGGAGTCCTTTTCAAGGATAGTCTGGCTGAGGATAACGCTGGGACCGAACATATCATCGATCTCCTGATTGGTGCCGCAGCCGAGGGCTCTTATAAATGTGGTAAGAGGGATCTTTCTGTTCTTGTCGATCCTGACATATGCAACATCGGAGGAATCCATCTCATATTCGAGCCAAGCGCCTCTGTTGGGGATAACGGTAGACTTGAACAGGTCCTTGCCCGTCTTGTCCTTTTCAAAGGCATAATAAACGCCGGGTGAACGGACGAGCTGAGAAACGATAACTCGCTCCGCACCGTTTATAACGAAGGTTCCGCTCTCGGTCATAAGAGGGAAATCGCCCATAAAAACTTCATTTTCCTTAACGTCTCCGGTCTCCTTGTTCCAGAGAGTAGCCTTTACTCTGAGCGGAGCAGCATAGGTAGCGTCTCTTTCCTTGCACTCTTCGACCGAATACTTAGGGGTCTCGTCGAGATGATAATCGACGAAATTAAGCACCAGATTGCCGTTATAATCCGTGACAGCGGCAACATCACGGAAAACCTCTTTAAGTCCCTCCTCAAGAAACCATTTGTAGGAATTTTTCTGCACTTCAATAAGATTAGGCATATCAAGAGCTTCATTTATCTTTCCGAAGCTCATACGAGTAGTCTTACCGAGCTGCACCGGCTTTACATTCACCATAGGCGGACTCCTCCTCACTTTGTTTAGAAAAAAACATTCGGAAAAAGCTTCCGAACAAAATGTACGCTATGCCCGAGCCTGTCAGAATACTGCGAAAAAGCGCATTACCGGGGAGCGCGCTGCCCCCGTCATATTATTGACAACAGCAGGGAATTTCAAGCATCAAAGCCGGAGATCCTGCCCAAAAGCCGAGTAAACATTGGTAAAACAGGCATAAGAATACATTATGATACAGTATATTATTATATAACATCTGTCCACGGTTGTCAAGGGCTTTTTCCCTTTTTTTCAAACTTTTACATTTTGCACAACCGATACAGTATATTTTTTAACACATATGCACTATTGTACTAAAAAGCCAAAAATGCGCCGCGGAATCAAAAGCCGCAGCGCATATAACGCACATATCTGCTTATATTTCCCGAAATGAGAGCCATCAAAAGAAACAATAGCCCTCATCGAAAAACTTTTCTTTCTGAGTAATAAGCTCTTTAAGTTCTTCCAGTTTCCCGGTAAGTGCCTGCTTATTTTTCTCCGTATGTTCATCCTGATGATCTGAAAACGAAGCCCATTCATCTGTACAGCTGCTGATATCATCATATAAACGCCTGCAGAAATCCAGCATACTTGTATTGGAATACTCGTATACTATATCCTTTTTCTCCATACAGCGGCTGAACTCATCTTCAATAATGATATGACAATTATATAAGCTCACAACACATAAAAGCCTGTCGGGTTCAAGATAGCCCTTCACGCAGAAAGGGCTCCGATTTTTCAGTCCGAATATCGCCGCATCTATCCATTCAAAAGCAATATCGGAAAGATAGCTCAGTCCATATACGGAAGTGCCCTCAAGGGAGAAATCGCTCCAGCCGTGCTGCGGTTTTGTAAGCATTTAAATGCATCTCCTTTCATTCCGAATATTTACTGCAAAAACTTCGGAGCTGCCCGCCATTTATCTGTTTTTTCTCAGTTCATCTCTTACCATCATCAGAGAATAACCAAGTAAATTTTCCCCTGTCCATTCATCGGTGTTAAATCTTGAAGGGTCGGACATAGATCTTCCTATGCCCCAGATCTTATCCCCGACCGCACATTCAGCCAGAATATCCTCATCGGTTGATAATAACCTGTCTGCCAATTCTTTATTCTGTTTAAACTTTTCAAGCAAGCCCTTATAAACGATGATCTGCCGCATACCATTCCACAGAGACTCATTATAATCCCCGACGCTCCGTCCTAAGGCTTTGATCCTTCCCACATCCGAAGTCTGCAATATCTGTGACGCAATCTTGGTATCATTAAACAGAACGGCTTTTTTGTACATCATATATTGTTCCATAGAGGTAAACCTGATCCCCTCTGTCATAAAATCCGACAAATACCAGTTGCTTAAGTAACCGTTTATTTCCTCGGGGTTATGAAAGCAAACAACATTTCTCATAAACGTCCTCCTTTTTGCTGTTTGATGTCTTACAAATACCTTACCGACTGCTCGACTTATCAATTTAATCCCGGCACTCCATCACTCATTCCAATACTTCCTGTCCAGGCTCCGAAACTGCACCGCCTTTGCAATGTGCGGACGGTCGATCACCTCGCTGCCGTCCATATCCGCAACAGTCCTCGATACCTTGAGTATCCTGTCATAAGCACGGGCGGAAAGCCCCATCTTCTCAAAAACGCCCTTGAGAAGCTCATTCGCGGACTCGGTAACGGGGCATACCTCGTGAAGGATATCGGAAGTGATGCCCGCATTGCAGATAATGTCCGTGCCCTTGAACCTCTCCTGCTGAATTTCTCTTGCACGCTGAACGCGTTCACGTATCGCCGCCGAGCTTTCCTCCTTTGTTTTCGAGGATAAATGGGAATACTCCACGGGAGCCACCTCAACCTGTATGTCGAACCTGTCAAGCAGCGGACCCGAGATCTTGTTTATGTACGCCCTCGCCTGCTTCTGACCGCAGATGCATTTTCTTGTGGGGTGCCCGAAATATCCGCAGGGACAGGGATTCATCGCCGCCACCAGCATAAATGAGCAGGGATATGTGACCGTGCCCGAAGCCCTCGAGATAGTCACCTGCTTGTCCTCAAGGGGCTGACGGAGTATCTCCAGCGCCTGCCTTGAAAACTCGGGCAGCTCGTCAAGGAACAGTATGCCGTTGTGGGCAAGGGAGATCTCCCCCGGACGGGGAACGCTGCCGCCCCCCGAAAGTCCCGCCGCGGAAATGGTGTGATGAGGCGACCTGAAGGGTCTTTTCACCACCAGCGGCTCCTCTCGTGAAACAATGCCGCAGACCGAGTGGATATTTGTAGTCTCCACCGACTCACGGAAGGTCATCGCAGGCATAATGGTGGAAAGTCTTTTTGCAAGCATAGACTTGCCGCTGCCCGGAGGACCTATCATCAGCAGATTATGTCCTCCCGCCGCCGCATATTCCATAGCCTTTTTCACAGTCTGCTGACCCTTTACGTCCGCAAGATCCACCGTATCGAACCATTCCTCGGGGAGCACCTCGTACTTTTTCCGAGGAATGAGGACTGCCTCTCTTGAAAAATGCCCCAGAATTTCCCTGACATTCTCAACGCCGTAAACCGTCACACCCTCGGCAACGCTCGCCTCATAAGCATTCTCCGCAGGAACGAAAACCGTGTCAAAGCCCTCTCTTTGGGCACAGAGTACCATAGGCAGAACGCCGTTTACGGGTCGGACATCGCCATTCAAGGAGACCTCGCCGATAAAAGCAGTCCTATCCAGGTCGTCGGTTATCTCCCCCGTTGCCTTGAGGATAGAAACAAAGATAGCCAGGTCGTGAACGCTGCCCGTTTTCTTGGTGTCTGCAGGAGCAAGGTTTACAATGACACGGGCAAGGGGAAATTTAAGCTCTGCGCTTCTGAAAGCCGCCCTTATGCGTTCGCGGCTCTCCTTAACGGCGGTGTCGCCCAGTCCAACGATGTCAAAGCAGGGCGTGCCCCTGCTCACCTCGGTCTCCGCCTGCACCGCAAATGCGTTTAGCCCGAATAGCCCCAGACTGTTTATCTTTGCAAACATAACTGCTCCTTCCTTTCTGCGGGTGACGACCCGCGGCGAGACGTTCTATAATTCATTCGGGCGGCATACTGTCGGCTCGGTAACGTTACAAATATACTGACCGATATATTTCGATTTGGCGGGTGACGACCCGCGGCGAGGTCGCGCTGTAGGTTTATGCGAAACTGCTGCTTTATCTCCGCGCCGATAGATATGACAACAGCCCGACATATTGGAATTGGCTTAACACAAAGTGTTTTCTATGTACTCGATAAGAGGTTTTCTGTTTACCTTGTCCTTATTGTTGATGTACCAAGCATAGGATTCTTCCAAACCCTGTTCTAACGATTTCACATCTCCCATTAGTTCATACTGCAAGGAAACATCCAAGCAATACTCATAATCATAGAAACTGAAATAATTCCTTTGTTCAACATCTTGATGAACACTTACAAATGAGGCTTGTTTTCCGACAACATTGTAGCATAGCTCTACCCACTTACGAATTGAAACAACCTCTTTATTTCCCACATTAAAGATATGCCTGGACGGTTTTACTTTCAACAGGACATCAATGAACCTACATAAATCATGGACATGGAAGAATTGCAGCTTCATATCACCATCTTTAGGTAAATAGAACTTTCGGTCAGCCAATGCACAATCAAAAACAAAAGCTTCTCTGTATACATTGTTCATAGGACCATATAAGTATGGAGGTCTAAGAATATATGCGTTGGGGTTTCGTTTCAACAAAGCAGTTTCTGCCTCTATTTTATTCGTTCCATACTTGCCCCAATACTTGTTATTAGAGAGAGGAGCATCTTCCTTGAATGGTTGTGGAACATATTCAGGATATACAGCACTTGAACTGATAAGAATATAGTTTTCATAATCTCCCAAAGCGTTAAGCAACAGTTCTACATCATCGGAAGTATATCCTGTATCTATTACAGTATCAAAGCGATATTCACGAAGGGTTTCACCAAGATCATGCCTATCAGCTTCGATAAGTTTTACACCCTTGGACTGTTCTTTAGTGTTTCGATTAAGCACATATACATCGTAGCCTTTAGCAACATAATACTCTGCAATATATCGACTAACAAATACAGTGCCACCTGTTACAAGTATCTTTTTCATATCTGCATTCCCCGCCAAATTCCGATATATCATTCTGTTGCAAAATCCATCGGCGCGGAAACAAAGCAACCGCCCCGCACAAACCGACAGCGTGACCTCGCCGCGGGGCGACCCCCGCCAAATTCCGATATGTCGCGCCGATACAAAATCTATCGGCGCGGAAACAAAACTCCCGCCCCGCACAAATTCAAAGCGCGACCTCGCCGCGGGGCGACCCCCGCCAAATTCCGATATGACACGCCGATACAAAATCTATCGGCGCGGAAACAAAACAGCCGCCCCGCACAAACCGACAGCGCGACCTCGCCGCGGGGCGACCCCCGCCCTCGCCCTCAATCTATCAGGTCAGCTAATTTGTATCGTTACCGAGCCGACAGTATGACGCCCAAACAAATTAAAGAACGTCTCGCCGCGGGGCGACCTCGCCGTCAAGCCACTTTATAATATCCTCATAGACCTCAAGCCTGTTTGTCTCGTTAAGAAGCTCGTGGCGGCAGCCGTCCCAGAGCTTGAGGCGCACATCGGTGAAGCCGTGGGAATCAAGCCGCCTGTAAAACTGCATAACGCCCTTTCCGTATGAGCCGATGGGGTCCTCCGTGCCGCTCATAATAAGCATAGGCAGGTCTTTTCTCACCTTGCCGTACCACGACCTTGAGGTGCAGTACATCAGGAGCATAAAAAGGTCACGGAATGCAGAAGCGGTGAAGATGAAATTGCACCTTTTGTCGCCGCAGTAATCCGCAACCACCTGCTCGTCGCGGGATACCCAGTCAAATTCCGTCCTCCTGTCGGCAATGCGAGCGTTTGACATTCCGAAAAGGAGCCTGTTTATCTTTCTCGAGCGGCTCTTCACCCCGTGGAGCATGATCTCCTTGTCCGCCATAAGGACCCCCGCATGAACGGCAGGGTGATTTCCCACCGTTCCCAGAATTACCGCACCGTCCACGTCCGAGCTGTACTTTGCCAGCAGACAGCGCGTAACAAGGGAACCCATGGAATGACCGATAACATAATGAGGTATCTTCCCGAACACCTGCCTGCCGATAAGCATAACGTGGCGCATATCCTTGATAAGGCATATCCAGCCGTTGTCAAGGGCAAAATATCCCAGGTCATACTCCTCGGCAGCCGAATTTCCGTGACCCAGCTGGTCGTGTGCAATGACCGCATAGCCGTTTTTGCACAGGTGGTCGATAAAATGCTCATAGCGCTGTGCGTATTCGCACATACCGTGACATATCTGCACCAGCGCCTTTGCCTTTCCCTCCTTGGGAGTATAAATATAGTATGCTATCCTGTCTGCCTTGTTGGAGCTTATAAATGAGTGTTCGGATCTTATAAAGTTCATATGCGATCTCCTTTCACAGGTGTTTATTGCGTTTCATCTTGAAGCCCTCGTCGGAAAGGGGATTGGACTCAAGAGCCGTTCTCACGTTCTCATTGGTGAGATGGGTGTATATCTCGGTGGTGGAAACGCTGGCATGACCCAGGATCTCCTTTAACACCATAGGGTCAACGTTGCCGTACTGATACATAAGAGTGGCGGCGGTGTGTCTCAGCTTGTGGGTGGAAAGTCCCCTGTCTCCCATGCCAATGCGGTCGAGAGCGTTTGAAACTATCTGCTGTACACGTCTGTTTGTTATCCTGGTTTTCCGCTTGGAGAGGAAAAGCGCCTCGGTGGGAGCCTCGGGACGGACGGCAAGATACTGCCTTATAGCCTCCTCACAGCCGTTGTTGATGTGGATCATCCTCTCCTTGTTGCCCTTTCCAAGAAGTCTGAGCGTGCGGTCATCTAAGTCAATATCCTGAATATTTATCCCCACAAGCTCGGAAAGTCTCATTCCGCAGTTGAGAAAGAGCATAAGGATACAGAAATCCCGCTCGTAAAAATCCTCGGCAGGACTTATATTTTCAAGAAGCTTCCTGCTCTCGTCCAGACCCAGATATTTGGGCTGAGCCTTTTTGGGACTGGGAACGTCCAGCGCCTCCACGGGATTTGTCTCAAGATGAAAGCTTGTAAGCTTATTATTGCACAAAGCCTTGTAAAATCCCTTGATAGCGGAAATTTTTCTTGCTCTGGTCTTGTCGTTGTTGCCCCGTTCCTCGGCGGAGTAGTTGAGATACTCGTAAACGTCCGCCAGCGTGATGCCTGCCACCTTTGAAAAGGGCACATCGGCAATGATATCAATATCATCGCCCTTTGCGTTCATCATATTTTCCTTGATGTACCGCAGAAAAAGCCGCAGGTCGATGTAATAGGACTCGATGGTCTTTTCCGAGCGGTTTTTTATGACCCTGAGATAGAAAATATATTCGCGAAGATATGGGGGACAGTCCTTCATATCCGTCATAAAAGCTCACCTCCGATGCTGTTTTTTATTTAATTTTATCATAATCCCTTTTTACTGTCAAGGGAATAAAAAAGGCAGCCGCACGGATATTCATCGCGGCGCCGCCGTTGAATTTTATGTATACAGCACTGCCCCGTATCCGAATATAAATACGGGGCAGGATATTCAATCGTCAAGCTTTGCGCGGAGTGCATTTTTAAGATATTCGTATCTGAGACGCTTTTCCTCTTTTGCGAAATGCACCTCTCTGAACTGCTCGGGGTTGTCCTCATAGCACAGCTTCTCATCGCCGAACTGCTCGCTGGTAAGGTCGAAAACGCAGTCCCCCACAACGTTGTAGCAGTGATAATTTCCGCCCGGTCTGAGTATTCCGTAAACCTTCCCGCCGAATATATCCTGAGCGAGAAAAGCGGTAATTGAGCATTGTCCCAAGGTCATATTTTCCTTAGTCCAGCCCTCCCTCAGACGGGGAGCACAGGTCTCGGCGCACCATATCTCCGACAGCATATCATAGAGAGCGCGGGGGTCGGATATTTTTGCGTATCCATCGCTTACAGGGGGAACATCAGCCTTTTCCCGGCCGTAAAATCCATATTCCATAAAAGGCACCTCACCTTATCATCAGAGCTTTATCCCGGGAGCAATTTCTATCTCAAAGGGCAGCAGATCTATGATATCCTTTTTCGGGTCAACGCCCTCATATACCTCAATGAGCCTGAGACCGCTTCCGCACAGCTCAAAAACGCAGCGCTCCGTCACATAAAGCACCCTCTGCTTATTGACAAGGGCACGCTTTGCGGAGAAGCTTATGCTGTTTATCTTTTCCACAAACTTGGGTATATCGCCGTTTCGCTCAATAGTAACGCAGTTCTCGCCCTCGATGACCTCAAGCCCCTTGGTGTTGAAGGTCAGACAGAAAACAACGGTGTGAGTCTTTGCGGTGATGTTTGCAAAGCCGCCGATGCCCGAGAATGCGCCGGGGCCGCGGTGGGAATTAACGTTTCCGAAGCGGTCCACCTCAAGTCCGCCCATAAAGCAGATGTCAAGACCGCCGTTGTCGTAAAGGTCGAACTGGTTTGCCATATCGTTCATGGAGGCAGCGCCTATCATAGCGCCGAAAACCGTTCCCGAAGCGGGAAATCCGCCAACGCCGCCCGACTCCACAGTCAGAGTTATGCGGTCGAGCATACCGCTCTCCCTTGCGTATCTGGACACATTTTCGGGAATGCCTATGCCGATGTTTACGATATCCTCGGGTGTAAGCTCTTCGGAAGCACGCTTTCCGATGATGTTTGCCGCAGGATTGTATGCCGCCTTTGTGGCAGTGCGCTCCGCGAGCATCTCGTTCCAGTCCTGCCACTGTGCATAGGGTATCTCAAAGCTTCCCGTAAGGGATTCGTAAGCCGCGTGTCTCGGCTCGGGTTCCACCATAACGATAGCGTCAACGAGACAGCCGGGGATAATGGTGTTTCGTGGACGGGAAGGAGTGCTGACGATGCGGTCAACCTGAACGATGACCTTGCCGTGATTAGCCTTTACCGCCTGGCAGATGGACAGTGCATCTCCCGACATATACATCTCGTCAAAGGAGATATTGCCCTTTCTGTCCGCAGCAGTGCCCTTTATGAGTGCCACATTTATCTTAGGGAGCGTGTAATAGAGGAACTCCTCGTTATCCACCTCCACACGCTTTACCAGGGAATCATCGTGAGAAATATTGTTTATCCCTGGACCGTCAAGACGGGGGTCAACGAAAATGTCAAGTCCCACCTTGGACAGCGCACCGGGCAGACCGCCCGCCTGCGCGCGTATAGCGTGGGAAATGCAGCCCAGGGGGAGATTGTATGCCTCAAACCTGTCCTCAAGGACAAGCTTTTTTGTGCTGAGCATTGCGCCGAAATGGCCGCAGATGAGCTTATCCACAGCGCCCTCTCTTATGTAGCTCTCGGCGTTTCTGTTCTCGTCCCAAACGCCGAAGCCGGCGCTGGAAACGATGGTCAGGTGCTTTGGAGCGCCTGTCTGCTTGTATCGTCTGTAAATGGCTTCGTGAAGCTCCACAGGGTTTTCGATGCCCACAAAGGAGTTAAGACAGATTACGTCGCCGTCCTTGATGAGCTCTGCCGCTTCGTCTGAGGTCATGATCTTATACATTTCTTACTATCTCTCTTTTCTGACATATTATTACAAAATGAGCCATTATATATTCTAAACGATTTTGCACCGATTGTCAAGCAGAATGGTGAAAACAGCTCCTAAGAACTTATAAGTTAAAAAAACGTTAAGAGATATCCGAAAGTTTAGCTAAATTATCATTGACACGAAAAGGCGTAATGATGTATAATGAAATATGTCGGCTGCCAACGAAAAATTGCCGGGAAAAGAGATATTGATGGAACAGACAAAGAACGAAGAGCTGTCGAAAAAAAAAGAAAAATGCACAGCTGATCTATTATCCCTTCTTTATATACCTCTGGTTTTTGTTTACAATGAGATCATACTGAAAGCCTTTGCGGGGCAGCCTGTTTTTGAGGACTGGGGCTTCCGTCTCCTTTTCAGTCTGACCTCAGGCTTTATCCTTTCGGGACTTATAGCTTTTGCTCCCCCCAAAGCGCAGAAAATATGCACCATGGTCCTGCTTTATATCACCGCCCTGCTTTTTGCGGCACAATGTCTTATCAGGAACAGCTTTCAGCTTTATATGGAGTTTGACTCCATATTTGCAGGGCTCGGCGGCGTGGTAACAGGCTACTTTGAAAATATAACCAATTCTGTACTGAATTCCATACCCCAGCTTCTGCTGTTTTTTGCTCCTGCAGTGCTGTATACCGTCCTGGGCAGAAAGCTGCATTTTGTACCGCAGAATAAGCTTAGCCCTGCGTTATCGGCAGGTACGGCAGTGCTGGCGGCAGGCATATTCTGCGTTACAGCCGCCGGCGCTTCTTCGGGAGAGTACGGGGATATATACAAGACCCGTTTTGATTTTGACCTTGCCACGGAAAAATTCGGACTTTGTGCAAGCCTGCGGCTGAGCACACAGTATGCCCTTTTCGGAAATGAGGAGGAGATCCTTTTTGTAATGGAGGATATCCCGGAGACCTCCCCCGTTACGCTGGGCTCTTCCTCTTCCGATACCGCTGGGGCAGCAACGGTCACAGCAGTGCCCGAAGAAACATCCGTCACAGCGCAGACCTCTGTACCAATGACAGAGACAGCTTCCTCCGCCGAAAGCGAAACCGGCGAAACAGAGCCTTCCGCGACAGAAGGGGTGACTTCCGAGCCGTCTCAGACCGTAACCGAAAAAACCACCGCTGCTCCCCTGCCCGTTGTGGGGGGCGTAAATGCAATGGCGATAGACTTTGCAGGCATACCGAACCCCAGCGCAAAGGTAACGGCTCTCAATCAGTATGTTCAGTCCCTTGCGCCATCAAACAAGAACGCATACACAGGACTTTTCAAAGGCAAAAACCTTATCCTTATCTGCGCCGAAGCCTTTTCCGATGTGGTCATAGACGAGAAGATGACCCCCACCCTTTACAGGCTAAGTCATAAGGGCATATATTTCTCCGAATACTATCAGCCCACCTGGGGCGGCTCCACCTCCACGGGAGAGTATTCCTTCCTTACGGGACTTGTACCCACTCACGGCGTAGACTCAATGTACACTATCAGAAACAACAACAATTATTTCACAATGGGAAATCAGCTGCAGAGACTTGGCTACACAAGCTGTGCTTACCACAACGGCACCTTTGATTTCTACAATCGTGACAAGACCCATAAAAACCTGGGCTATGACAATTACCTTGCCTTCGGAAACGGGCTTGAAAATATCATCAGGCGCTATTCCGACGACTCAGTAATGTTTGACGCCACCCTTGACGAATACATCGACAAGCAGCCCTTCAGCCTGTACTATATGACTATCAGCGGTCACTGCATATATAACGCGGAAAACAACAAGGTAAAGCAAAATCTCTCCAAAGTCCTTGAGACCCACGGAAACAAGTACAAGGACAAGACCAATTATTATCTCTGCTATCAGCTTGAGCTTGAAAATGCGCTCACGCTGCTTGTGCAGAAGCTTGAGGAGGCAGGCATAGCGGACGATACGGTCATCTGCATTACCTCCGACCATTATCCCTACGGCCTTGAGCAGAGCAATACATATAAAAACGACCGGGATTATGTTACCGACCTTTACGGCTATAAATACAGCGCCCCCTGGGAAAAGGACCACAACACCTGGATACTCTGGTCGGGCTGCCTTGAAAACGAGCTTTCGGACTATGCCTGCGAGATATCCTCGCCTACATACAGCCTTGATATCCTGCCCACCCTGTCAAATCTTTTCGGACTTGAATATGACTCAAGACTTCTTGTGGGAAGGGACGTTTTCTCGGGTCAGGAAGCCATAGCCGTATGGAACAGCTACAGCTGGGCGACAGAGCGGGGAAAATACAATGCCAGGACAAGGAAATTCTATCCCAACGAAGGCTATGAATACGATAAGGCGTATGTTGACAGGATATCGGGTCTGGTAAAAAATAAGATCAACTTCTCGGGTCAGGTGGTAGACAATAATTATTATCAGGTGCTTTTCGGCGCCGATGAAAATACATAATGCGAGAAAAATAAGCATAAGGACTGTGGGTCCCTATGCTTATTTTTGACCGTTCTGCCGACAAAGACGGAAGAACGGAATATTTCATTTATATGAGCTGATCGCTGCTTTGGGAAGTTATATTTATACTAATAACCAATTGTTCTATGGATAAAGACGGTGGATAGAATACGACAAATCAAGGAAAACGACCGCAGGCGGGCTGTCGCCCGGCAAGGGAGTTTGACGCAGAGTTGGCGTATTATAGCCGCCGTATTTTGTCCATAGGTTAATTGGTTATTAGTATTACACCTATTCGGTATATATAGCTTTTATCTGTTCCTCGGTGAAGCCCAGAGCCTTCATTTTCTGAATTGCCGCAGCACGTTCTTCCGCTCTTCCTTCCGCCTTAGCATTTTTCAATGCGGAAGCCTCATCGTGAAGAGCCTTTTCACGCAGACGTGCTATTTCCCTGATCTTAGTATCCTCGCTTATGTCATATATTATCCTGACAGCTTTCTGCATAATAGGCACGTTAGTAGCTTCGATCATTTCAAACTCCTCCTCACTGTCGGCATTGATAAATTGCAGCCATAATTCTCTGCTGTTGTCCGGGTTGGGCTTTTTACCGACCTTTTTAAGCTCGAAAAAGTGAATGCCGAACTTGTCGGAGAACACCTCATCTGTGCCTTTTATCATTGCGGCAACCTCGGTGTGATAATCATCACCGCTGAACATATTGAAATTTATGATATTTATTGTGATGGTCTGTTTCAGCTCACTGTAGTCCTCACCGCTTTTCAGTTCAGAGGAGTACAGCTTTGCCCAGTAAAAAAGCGTCCTGTCACGATAATCAGTATCGTTTTTCACCTGGATCTCCACATTGACAAGCCGGTTATCCACTTTCAGATTAAGATCAAGACGACTGAACTTTCCTGCAAGTGTTTCGGGGGGAAGCTCGGGATTGGTTATCTTGATCTCGGATATGCTCTCAGGCGCCACGTCAAGCATACTTGCTACAAACGAATGAAGCATATCTTCATTTTCGGTAAAAATCTTTTTGAAAATAATATCAAGCTTTGCTGAGATAACATTTCGTGACATCGTTTTTCTCCTTCCGCCTATATTATCTTCATTATATCACACTTTATGTTGATTTTCAAGGGGATCATTCGCGTCACATTTTCCTGCTGTATTTTATCACAGCCTTAAAAGCTCCGCCTGTCTTCCGCGATAAACCGCATAATACTTAAAACCGCAGTCTCTGAGCATATCCCCCGCCATATCAAAGCAGATACCCAAAGTTTCGGGAGAATGAGCGTCCGAGCCGAGGGTAACAAGCTCCCCCCCAAGCTCCTTGTACCGCAGAAAAACCTTTTTACAGGGGTTAGTCTCATCCATACCTCTCGCAAGTGCGCCTGTGTTGCACTCAAGAGCCCTGCCCTTTTCGACAAGCACCTTCAGAATGGGGTCGATGTACTCCGCAAATTCCCCATAGGAAAACTTTAGTCCCCGTTTTTTCCCGTAGCGGACAATGTAGTCAAGGTGTCCCAGCGAATCAAAGCAGCCTATTTTCTTTATCCTTTTCAGAGTGACCTCAAAAAAGCGCTCATATGCGTTTCCCTCGTGGGTGTCGAAATACTCGTCATAATATGGGTCAAGCCCGTCAACGAAATGCACCGAACCGATGATATAGTCAAAAGGATATTTTTCCGACAGCTCCTCAAGATATCCCGAAATATGGCTCTGCAAGCCCATTTCAACACCTATGCAAATATCGAGCCTGTCGGAGTATTCCTCCCTGAGCCTTGACAGCTCCTCGAAATACCCCGGAAAATCAAGGTTAAAATCGATATCCGATACCACGTCATAGTCGTGATGGTCGGTAATGCATATCCGCTTCATTCCGAGGGAAATTGCCTTTTCTATCTGCTCCCTCGGGGGGGTGTCGCTGTCCCCCGAGAAGCTTGTGTGAATGTGACAGTCAGCGTACATCAGCCGCTCACCCCGTTTCCCCTGCATTGTCCGAATTTACGGGCATATTGCCGCTCTGAACGGGAGCCGCCGTTTCCGAAGGAGCAGCAGTTTCCGCAGGAACATTATCCGAAGCCTGAGTTCCCACAGCCCCCGTCTCCGATGCGGCAGTCACGGGAGCAGCTGTCTCCGAAGTGGCATAATAGGGCTGAACAGCAGCTATCTTTTCATCGTCAAGTGTGCCGTAGGGATTGGTGAACAGCTTCTCAATGCCGTCAATGAGAGAGCTTGTGTTTGCGGCAAAGGCGTTGTTTATGAAAATAACGTCTGTAATGCCCTTCTCCTTCATATACTCCACAGCATTTCTGCCGAAATAGCGGATATCTATAACATATATCTCGTCAAAGCTGTCCACAAGATAGGGCGCAAAGGCATTTCCGTAGGACTCCTTGAAAACGCAGACCTTTCTGCCCGTGTTGTTCTCTGTGATTATCTGGGTGTGAATAGCGTCAGAGCCGATAAACACGCCGTAAGCATAGCCGGGGCTTACATTGTCATAGAAAAGAGTGCCCTGACCCTTTGGCTTTAAGGTGTCGTAGTCATAGTAATAGGTCTTGTATTCGGACTTGGGCTTGTAGTAGGTGAAAAGCTCGGGGCTGTTTTTCAGAATGGGGTCGTTGGTGTAGCCGTAGAGAGAGCCTACATAGCCGTCGATCTCCCGTACCTCGTAATCCTTGTCAATGTCCTTGGGAGTCTCGCCCATTGCCTTTACAAGAGCGGCATAGGCATAGTATGCACCCCTGTGAGACCAGTGGTGGTCGGTCCTCAGATAGATATATTCATCGGTGTGAGCGGCTATCTCCGAGTACGCATCAACGGGGATAACATCGGCGGTGTAGCTGCTGTAGATATGCTCGATGGCGTCCTTTTCGGAGGAGCTGTACTTCTGGAATTTCTTAGGCAGATAGAACTCAACAGAGGTGGGAACAACGATGTTGTACACATTTACATCGGGACCCATAGCCTCCTTGTAGCGGCTGATAAGCTCGGCATAGCGTGTGCCCATCTTCTTGTTGCCGCCGAAGAGCATAACGCCCGCATTGTCTCCGTACATCTTAACGCCGTCCACAACAATGCCGTTGTTGGCAAAATCGGCAATGTTCTCCACTTCCTCCTCTTCCTCCGTCTCTGTTTCGGAAACGGCAGTCTCGGGGGCAGCTGTCTCGGAAACGGCAGCTGTCACCTCTCCCTCGGGAGCTGTCTCACCGGGTAATGTCTCGGAAACGGCAGGCTGTGTTTCGGTAACAGCAGAAGTTTCCTCACCGATAAGGTTGCCCTCATCGTCGGCTACAACGTTCACATTGCCGTAGAATTTAGGAGCGCTTATGCCCTTGATGCTGTCAAACTTTGCGTTCAGCTCCACTATCTGCTCACGGAACGGAACGGTATCGGAAAAATATGCTGTGAACTGAGACGCAAAGCTGCCGTCAAGATAGCTCTGTACAGTAAGCTCAGGCTTCTTTTCAAGCTCGCGCTTCTCCGACTCGGAAAAATCGGGGCGTTTAAGGAAAACAAGGCAAAGCCCCGTAAAAAACAGCACCGCAAGAAACAGTATTATGCTCACTCTTTCAAAGACGGCGTGACGTGACTTATATACCTTTTCCGCCTCGGTAAGCCGTTTCTTTCTTGAAACGGGCTGAGGCTTGTATGTTTTTTTGCCCTTTTGGGGCTTGTTATTTTCTTTAGGTTCTTTCATTTATTACAGCCTTTCATATCCATAATGCGGAGCGTTTCTTCCATAGAAACAGAGTCGGCATATCTTCCGCTCCACATAAAACTGTTATAATATTTATAGCTTTCCTCGGCAGTCATAAATTCATTGTCAAAGGTGGAATTTGAATATTCGGGAACAATGATATGAAAGCCGTGTTCAAAGCCGCATTTAACTGCGGCGTCAATGCAGTAATCCGTCTGAAGCCCTGCAATTATCAGAGTGGTTTCGCCCTTATCTCTGAGATATTCGGTCAGTCCCGTATCTCTGAAAGGGCTGTTAACGGTCTTGTCGAATATTTTTTCACCATCGGCAGGCTTGAACTCATCATAAATTTCAAAGCCCTCATTTCCCTTTGAAAGGGGTTTGCCGGGTCCGTCGTCGTGCCAGATATAGATGACCTCAATACCGCATTTGCGGGCGGTATCAATAAGCAGCTTAACATTTGATACAAATTTCTCAAAACGGTATAACGCCTCGTTTGTTATCGCCCTCTGAGCGTCAACTATCAACAGTACCAATGCCATCTTCCTTTCAATTCAAATAATAAACAGGGGTCATCAGAACCTGAAATAAAGGAACGGATTATAGGTATCGCCCACAAGAGAAATAACCGACAGGAACATAATAAGTCCGAGAACGGCTATCTTAACAACGCTGACAAAAACGAATTTGCCCTTTGACTGCATAGCAAACCGCTCCCCCACCTTTGAAACATAGCTGTAAACGGGCATACAGAGGACAACTGCAATGATTATGAGCCACAGGCTGCCCTTCAGCTTTGAAACGGTAAGGATATCCGTAAGTGCAAGACCATTCGCCCCGAACATTGCCCCGAGACAGGAGGAAAGCTGCGATACATCGGTGAAATAGAAAATTGCCCAGCCGAATATAACAGCGATGATAAGATAGAGATGTCCGAAGAATTTAGGCGCCTTGTCAAGGACTTTAAGCAGGAATGTTTTCTCGATAACGAGAAGAACGCCGAAGTAAAGTCCCCAGATGATGAAATTCCAGCTTGCGCCGTGCCACAGTCCCGTGCAGAACCACACGATGGCGATGTTCAAAAGCTGGTGCTTTCGGTTTCCGCCTAAGGGGATATAAACATAATCGCGGAAAAATGTTCCCAGAGAAATGTGCCACCTGCGCCAGAACTCGGTGACTGAGGAGGAAACATAGGGGTGCTCGAAGTTCTCGGGGAAATGGAAGCCGCACATCATTCCCATGCCGATAGCCATATCCGAATAGCCCGAGAAATCGTAGTATATCTGGAGCGAATACATTATAACGCCTGCCCACGCCGCCAGAACGGAGGAGGGCGCCTTGTCAAAGGTCAGAAGCTCGGTGGCGAGCAGACCCATGGAATTGGCGATAAGCACCTTTTTGCCCAGACCGAAAATAAGGCGGTTTATGCCCTGATGGAACTCGCTTATCTTGATGTCCCTGTTTTCTATCTCCCGCGCAACGGAGCTGTATCTTACGATTGGGCCCGCCACAAGCTGGAAGAACATGGACAGGTACAGCAGATAGCCGAAATAATTCTTCTGAGCCTTTGCCTTCTGCCTGTAAACGTCCACCACGTAGGTTATGGACTGGAAGGTGTAGAAGGAGATACCGATGGGCAGATGAAAATCGGGAACGGGCAGGGAAAGCCCCAGCAAGCCGTTTATGCCCGAGACTATCATACCGCTGTACTTGAACACTCCTAATATAGAAAGATTTACCACACAGGAGATGACCACGCCGAGAACAGCCTTTTTCTCGCCCTTGTGCTTGTCGATGAAGCGCCCGTTAAAATAGTCAAATACCGAGCTGAATATGAGCAGGCAGACCCACACAGGCTCTCCCCAGGCATAGAAAAACAGGGAGAAGATTATCAGCACGATATTTTTTATCTTTGTTTTGGACGCCGCAAAGTAGCAGATAAGAAACAGGGGCAGGAATATGAACAGAAAAAATATATCCGAAAATACCAACGCATTACATTCCTTTATTTAAATATCTGTATTACTATTATACACCTAAAAATCTGTTTTTTCAACCGTATAAAGACAAAATTGATGACGGATAAATAACATTTCGGTTACTGTGTAAAAAATCATACGCTCTTTTGAAGCAAAATAGGATATTCCGACTAATCACAAATCAAAGCGTCTCTCCCCGATACAGCCGGAGAGAGACAATTTCTCATTTTTTCAGTTTCCCCGAGATAATATCCGTCAGAAGCTTCAGGAAAAACTTAAACTCCTCTGTCCTGCCGAAAAGGGCAAGGAATATGAGGTTCGGGAGCAATGCGCATATCAGCACCCTGACCGCAAGATCCCACAGGGGAGAAGCTATGGTCACACAGCCGCAGACAAAATATGTCAATGCGCATACAGCCCCGGTCACAGCGGTATAAAGCAGGAGACGGCAGAAATATTTCTTCGGGCTTGACCTGAAAACGTGCTTAAAAAGCACATACGGCTCCACCCATATGCAGACCGTCAGAGTGCTTATGACAGTGCCCAGGAATATTCCCGAAACGCCCATAACACGGGCAAGGACTATCGAAGCAATGATATTTACAAGCGACTCAACAATGGGCTTGTAGCGGTCATAGTAAAATGCGCCTGCCGCCTCGCGGTAGGTAAGCACAGATTTTCTCATACCCGTAAGGAAAAACACCGCCGATATGAGCACCACCGTATCCATACCGAAAATAAGGCTGTCGGTTTTGAGCCACAGACAGATAAAGGGATTGAAAAGGCACACAAGGCAGACAAAGGAAAAGCCCATTATCCAGAAGCTCATAAAAAATATGCGGTAAAAGGAGGTCATAAGCCTTGACTTGTCCTCACCGGAAGCGTTCAGGTCTCCCACTCCTGCGGAGATAGAGGTAAAGATCTGCCCGATCACCCTCTCCAGCGCATTTGTGATAAGGTAATAATTGGAATATATCCCCGTTGAAGCAATGCCCACAAGCTTAGAGATAAGGATATTATCCGTTGACAGCACCACAATGCTGCCGACCTTGTGCATAAGCATTGCTCTGACATTCTTTTTTATATCGCAAAGCGTGGCTTCGGGCAGGGGAGAAACGTCTTTATCCCTGAGATATGGATACATTCTGTCCGCCGTCAGCGAAACGGCGATATTTTCCGCAGCAGTAAACAGCAGCTGCATTGCGGTAAACAGCAGATAATTCCTCGTGGCGTAAAGCACAGCTATCTGGGCAATATTCAGGGCAAAATAAAAGCCGTAATGGTACATAGTCGCCACATAACGCTTCTGGTCGCATATTATCAGAGTGCGCTTGTAGGAGAAAAAGTATGAGATGCCCGTATTTGCGGCGTACAGAAGATATATTGCCGTAAGGTGTGGGATATCGGGCACCTCGTCCATAAACCGTGGATATATGGGTACAAAAAGCACCGCAAGGACAAGCACCGCCGCTCCTATGGCATTATACGCCCGTTTGTACAGCCGCATAAGCGATCTCACCAGGGATATATCATTCTCCGCAAGAGGCTTGTAGAGAGCAAAGGTCATTGCCGAGCCAACTCCCAGCTCCGCAAGAGAGAGAACGGTAAGGATATTTGAAAAAAGTCCGCTTATTCCCAGATACTGCTCGTCAAGGCAGTCGAGAAAGGCTCGCCTTGCGATAAAGCTTATAAGTATTCCCGCCGCCTGACCGATAAAGGCGGTGATGAGATTTTTCAGAGAAGCTTGTGTTCGTGTCATAGGCTCTGCTCCCTGCCCTTTTCCCCTGCGGGAACGGCTTCGCTCCCGCCGATAAGATAGGGCATATTATACGCAAGAACTATCATACCGTATATAACATATTTACTCTCGTAATAATCCACCATTGAGATAAGATAAAACAGGAAAAGGGCAAATGCCGTAAAATCATTTATCCTGTTTCCGCGGCACGCCATAAGCTTTTTGGCGATAAGGCAGACAATGACCGAATAAAGCGCCAGTCCCACTATGCCGCTTTTGTACAGTATTTCAAGGAAAATGTTGTGAACGTGGCTTATGCCGAATTTTTCGAGCAGGACTGTCATTTCCTCCTGACCGTAGCCGATGAGTGGCGACCTTTTGATATATACAAACGCCCTGTCCCATATGACCGTTCTGCCCGAAAGGGTCATATTTTTATGAAAAACGTTTTCGACAATAAACGGGAAATATACGTGCAGTCTGAACACCACCACCGAAAAGAAAAGACACAAAACGGCGGCAATATAGGTCCTGAAATTGAAAATATCCGAGATGTTCTTTTTATAGAAAAACAGAAGGTAGAGCCAGAGCAGAATGATAGCTGTGACCGCCGCTCCCGAGCGCACATAAATATATGCGCCGTCCACAAAAAGCCAGAACAGAACAGTGCCCGCAGTAAGCCGTCCCTTTTTATCCAGGCAGTTTATTATGGAGAACACCTGGATAGCAAAAACGATAAAAAAGGAGCCGTTGTCATGTCCTAAGAAATAATAGTTCCTGTCGCCGAGGAGGTCCATAAATTCCTTCTGGTCCATGCCCTCGGGATAGTATATGAACATTGTTACCGCCATTATCAGGCACATCAGTCCGCCGAATATGCTCATTGCCGAGAGAAATTCCCGCTTGTAGTGCTTGATGCCCAGCTCTGCGATCATAGCAAAGGATATATTGGAAAGCATGATAACAACAGGTCCCCTGATGTTATGGATATTGTTCACGGCAGTGGGGATAACAATGGATATCTGATACAGGGACATAAAAATAATAAAAGGAGACAGCTCCGATTTTTTTATATACATATATATGGCGATAAGGGAGGCGCAGACCTTCCATGCGTCGATAAAGCTGTCAACATACGGGTCGAGGATATATTCCGCAGGCTTGATAAAGGGTATTATCAGAAAAAGAAACAGAAGCAGACTCTTTTTTATTTTCATATAATTGCCACTTTCTATCAGATGTTGTTTTTCCGCCTGCCAAAGCTCTGCCGCAGGCGCCTGAGAAAATATACAGCAAGGACATATGGGATATTCGGCTTTCCGAACAGCACCAGAAGCTTTGACATTTTCGTCAGCACAGAGCGGTCATACTCTCTTAATGCGCCCTCAAACTCCTCCGAGCAGATAAAGCTCCTTATCATCTCCAGCTTTTCCCCCAATGATGTGCCGCCCCTGCTGTCAAGAGTGCGGTAAACGACGATAGCCAGGAGGTTGATAAGGCTTGAGTTTATCATAGCTTTTGTTCCGAGGGGGAAGGTGTATTTTTCCAGAGCGCGGATATTTGCCCTGTAGACCGCCATAGCCGCCTTGTCGGGGCGGGGCATTTCCCTGTGGGTAAGGGAATTTTCCCTTACATAATAATGATAAAGCACCTCGGGAACGTATGCAAAGGACGAGATATTGGCATAGCAGCGCAGCTTGAAGTCCTCGTCCTCGCAGTAGCTCAGCTCCTCGTCAAATGAAAGCTTACCCTTAACTATATCCGCCCTGATGATAAACATACAGCAGGAGCCTTCAAAGAAATTGTATATTTTCAGGGTCTCATCAAGGGAGGTGTCGGTAAAGACCCTTTTGTCCGAATTGCCGAGACAAAGCGTCCGACGGGGCGTTTTTTCGGCTCCGTCTGTCTTGTCGTAATCGAAAAAGCACATATCCGTCCCTGCGGCTTCTGCCGTATTCACAGCCGTTTCGAGTGTATGGGGCTCTATAAGGTCATCGGGGTCCATGAAATAAAGCCATTTTCCCGAGGCACATTCTATCCCCGCATTTCTCGCAGAGGAAACGCCGCCGTTTGCCTTGTCTATCACCCTTATCCTGCTGTCGCCCTCTGCAAGCTCTCTGCAAAGCTCTCCGCTCCTGTCGGCGGAACCGTCATTTATGAGTATTATTTCAATATCCGTCAGCGTCTGAGCCATTGCGCTCCGGACGGAGGCTGTGATATACTTTTCGACGTTATAAACGGGGATTATCACCGAAACAAGAGGCATAAGCTTTTCCTTTCATTCTTCCGAATATATCTCCTCAAGCTGCTTTGCGGTATCGGCAATGTCATAGCCTTTGGCTCTGACCTCTTCGGCAAAGCTTTTTCTGATATATCCGTCACATTCCGAAATTATATGCTCCGCCCACTCCTGCGGTGAGCCTTCCAGCGGCATAAAGGAGCAAAGCTCTGTAACAGCAGCTTCTTTCGGCACTTTATCGGAGCATACGGTTTTAAGTCCCGCAGTCTGGGCTTCGATGGCGGCGATGGATATCCCCTCGGAAAAAGAGGGCAGCACAAAAGCGTCCATGGCAAAAAGATAAGGCGCAGGGTCGTTCACCGCACCTGCAAATATGACCTTTTCCGAAATGCCAAGCTCACCGATATGCTCCCTTATCCTGTCCTCATACTCCCCGTCCCCTGCGATAAGCAGCACGCTATGGCTGTTTTTCTCAAGGATACACCTGAAGATATCCGCAAGGAAGCAGTGGTTTTTTATCTTTGCCAGACGTCCCACATGACCTATGACAAATTTATCTCCCAGACCCAGCTTATCCCTCATCTCATTTCTTACGGACGGGTCAAAGCCGAAATGTGCCGTGTCTATGCCGTTATTTAAAACGGTAAAGCGGCTTTTTGCGCCGAACATATATCTTCCCGCCATTTCCGAGCAGGCGATAAGACGGTAATTTCCTGTCCTCATCATTATGCGGCACAGCTCAAAAATAAGCTTTTTCAAAGTGCCTGCCCCGGGGCGGTCTCCCGAATGGGAATGAAGGATGATCTTCTTAACTCCCGCCGCTGCCGCTGCGGCTCCCTCAAGGAGCTCCAGGGGACAGCTCATATGTACATGAACAATGTCAGGCTTGTTTTTTTTGCAGTGAGCGTAAAAGTGCCTGCATATAACAAGCCTTTTGAGCACCTTCCCCTTATTTTCGGCAGGCATAACGGTCAGCTTCCTGCCCAGAGCCTTCATTTCCTCATCATATTTTGCCGTTACAGGCTCCGCGTCGGAATAATATGAGATATTAAGCCCGGGGCTTTTTATCAGGAAAGTGTTTTTAAAAACAAAAGCCTCCATTCCACCGTTGGTCAGAGCCTTCATCTTTTCAATGACATATTTCATCAGCCGTCTACCTCAAATTCGGACTTATGGGGCAGTATGGCGTCAAAGGCGCTTATCAGCTCCTTTTTGTACCGCTCAAACTCCTCATCTGTGAGCCTGCCGTCATTTATGCATATCATTTTTCCTTTTCTCTTTCTGATATACTCGCACACCTCGGAGCATTCATTCATATCCCCCAGCCGCATATTTGCGCCTATACGTGTGCTTCTGGGAACGAACTCGCCCTTTGCAAGCTGCCATTCCTTGAAAAGCCATTGGTTGTAATCCAGCATATGGCGGAATTTCTTCATGCAGGTATCGTCAAGCTCCGCTCCCTCCAGCTCCCACAGCTCCTCAAAGGTCTGTCTGCGAAACGAAGTGGGAAGGTGATGCTGCCACATTCCCGGGAAACGGGGACAGGGCAGAAGAGCGAGGGTTCTCAGCAGCTGTCTGCCGTAAAGAGGACAAAACCACTTGGCAGGGTCCTTTTTAATGACCTCTTTCATAGAAAAATATTTATTGATGATGCCGATATCTCTTATCGGGCACATATGGAAGGATACCTCGGGGGAATAGCAGTGAACGTTCAGCACAGCGCTGTCGCAGGGCAGACCGTTTTTAAAAAAGACCTCCCGGGAAACCGGAGATATAAGAAACATATCATCGTTAAAATAAACGAAATTTTCGGAAAGCCCCTTTATCCTGTGGAGATTGAGCTCAATGGGATTGGCGCTGAAGGTGGGCAGGTACTTTTCGGGGATATAGTCCTCGTGGCGGACGATATTAAGCTTAGGGTGGGAGGTATTCAGCCACCCGGGAATATGTCCCCATGTAACAAAATGTATCTTCCTCACCCATGGAGCAAACCTCTCCACCCCTCTGAACCAATAGGGAAGGAGCTCCCAGTCACGGTAACGCTCGGGACGGGAGTCGGTATGAACGGGGGGAGCGTACTTTGCCTTTTCCGCCTGCCACTCGGGGTCTGAGCCGTCCACCCATATTATAACGAAATCTATCTCTCCGTCGTTTTTCATTGCGAGGATATCTCCTTTTTGTTTTTTCTCAGCAGCCTGTTGTAGACCCATGTTCTCAGGCGGTTGGGCATAAGGCAGACCGCAGTATGGACCGCAAGCCCCCTGATAAGGTCATAAAGGGAATAAAATCCCATTTTGTAGAAATTTATCTTGCATCCTGCTATCTTTTTCAGGTAATCCATGCCGCCCCGCCTGCCGTAAAAGCCCTCCGAAACTCTCATATAGACCAGCGGCTTAGGGAAATTGTAAAAGCGGCAGCCTGCCATTATCATTCTTACATACAGATCGTAATCTTCGGCAAAAAGGCAGCTTCTGTAGCCTCCTGCCTTTAAAAGCGCCGATTTTCGGAGCATAGTGCTTGGGTGAGCGGCAGGGCATCTCGAATGGGCAAATTTCACACATTCCTCATGGCTTTCGGGCATTTTGCGGTAAGCGGTGATATTGTCAAGGCTGCCCGTAAATTCGGAAATACTGCTGCCGACCATATCCGTTTCGGGGTGGGCTTCAAAATACTCCGCCTCGGTAAGACATCTTTCGGGGAGCGAATAATCATCGCTGTCCATTATGGCGATATATTCCGATGAACAGAGCTTTGTTCCTGCGGCATAGGCGGCTCCCAGACCGCAGTTTTCCTCAAGAGGGCATAATTTAAACAGACCCGGGAATTTTTCCCGGTATCCGTCGATAAGGCTGTCAAGCTCGGGAGTAAGAGGTCCGTCCTTTACAATGACAAATTCCGCGGGGGGCAGGGTCTGGGCAAGCATACTGTCCACGGCAGTTTTCAGCTCGCCGCAGTCCACCTTGCCGTAAACGGACATCAATACCGTATATCTGAGTTCAGCCGCCATCAGACAAGTCCTCCGAATAAGTTTTATTGGTTATTAGTATAAAATGCCTTTCTAATTACCGTTTCCGCTGTCTTGAATATTATTTTCAGATCGAAAAGCACCGACCTGTGAGTTACATAATAAAGCTCCATTTTCTGGCGGGAGCCGTTTTCATAGCTTGTATTTTTATCCGCATATGCCGCCCAATAGCCTGTAAGCCCTGGCTTTACGGAAAGAAGCGCCTCTCTGTCGTCTCCGTAGAGCATAGTTTCCTCGTTCACAACGGGACGGGGCCCCACAACGGACATATTTCCCAGGATAAGGACATTCATAAATATCTGGGGCAGCTCGTCAAGGCTCGTCCTGCGGAGCACTCTGCCTATCCTTGTTACGCGGGGGTCGTTTTTAAGCTTGTATTCCTTTTTGAACTCCTCCTGCTGAACGGGGGTCAGATATTTCTCCATATTATCGGCATCACGCTTCATACTGCGGAATTTGTACACCTTGATAGGTCTGCCGTCCTTTCCCACACGGCTGTGGGCGTATATAACAGGTCCGCCGTCCTCTGTCAGTATGAGCAGGGCTATGACTGCGCAGGGTATCAGAAGGATAAGGGAAGCAATAAAGGACAGAAGGATATCCGCAGTGCGCTTAAAAAAGCTGTAGGCGGGTTTTTTCACGAAAGCACTGTATTCGGGCGCAGCAGTGTTCTGCTCCTTGTCCATAAGACCTGCCTTCAATATCCTCTCCCCTTTCTGCCGAGATAATAATACACCTTATAATTATACACCAAGCAGATTTTTTTGTCAATTGTTATTGCTGACAAAAAACATAGAAACAAATGCCAAAAGCGGATACCCCCGTCGGGATATCCGCTCCAGTCTGTCGAAAAAGAAATGACAATTATATAATAAGCACAAACCAATGTAAAAATTGCTTTGTCAAAAACGTTCCACCGGAACGTTTTTGAGGGTAAGTTACCTAAAACTTGTAAGAAGGGGAGGCGGTCGTGTGAAGCTTGCTTCACAATATGCCTTCCCCTCGAAATGCTGTCGCATTTCTCACCCCTTGCACCGTTTTTGGAGGATAAA
>NZ_JBJERV010000087.1:0-5803 GCF_051882455.1 Huintestinicola sp.
TGTCCTCGTCGCCGCCGTTGTCCTCGTCGCCGCCGTTGTCCTCGTCGCCGCCGTTGTCTTCGTCGTCAGACAGTTCGGGGATCTCTATCTCATAGCCTTCATTGGTTACCTGATGAACTTCGCCGCCCTGATTTAAAGTGTCAACAATAGCAGCGCCCTCAATATTGTTTGTATTGTAAAGAGTAGCGTTGGGAGCCACAATAATGCCGCCCCAGTTCTGAACGTTGATACTGCCGCTGTAGCTGCCAAAGTTGAAAATAACATTGGAGTTGCTGCTGTTCCATGCTTCGGGATTGATATTGCCGAAGTTGATATCGCTCATTCCCTCAGTCTGGACATTGATAATGATATTGGCACCGTTGTTATTTTCAAGGATATTCTGGAGCCAGCCGTTGTTGAAGTTCTCGTTGGAGTTGATCTGCTCAACTGTTGCGTTGATAACAACAACGTTATTTCCGGAAATTGCAGAACCGTTCAGATCGTTGAGAGCATCGGAAACGGTCTGGAAAGGATTTACAGTGCTGTTGGGATCAAAAGGAACTTCTTCCTGCAGAGCGTCGCCGTTTGCAGCAATATCCTCAAGATTCTGAAGGATATCAACGACCTCGCCGTCAACCAGACCGTGGATAGTAACATCGTCAATATTACCGTTTACGGTCAGTACGGCAGTTTTGGTTTCGCCGTTCTCTTCATATGTGATGATAAAGGTGTTGCCTTCAACAACGCAGTTAGCCTCAAAGCCCAGTACGATCTCATATGTAGTGCCCTCGTAAACGCCGATCTTTGTATCGCCCTCGAGAGCCTCAAAGCTGTTAACAAAGCATATGTAGTCGTTTGAGCCGTTCTGGTTGGTCAGATTCTGAGCAACATTGCTATTGAAAAGGTCAAAGTTTGTTATGGTGTTTGTGCAGACATTGCCTTCAATATGGTTGGTCGTATTGATGGTGTTGCTGTAGATGGCGTAATCCTTAATGTCGTTGAGGCTGTTCAGGAAGTCTTCCACAGTCTGGCTTCCGCCAATGAGCATAAATACATTGTCGCCGATCTGATAATAACAGGAGTCGTTGTCTGCAACAATGCCGTCATCGGACTGCTTGGTCTCTGTGCCGCCATCGGTATAGCTGCCGTCGGCAGCCCTGCTCTGATTTTCATTGCCGTAAGTGGTAGCGATGTCCTCAGCGTCATCGCCGTTAGCCTGCTCGTCGCCTGCATTGGCATCTTCGCTTCCGTCATCCTCCTGCTGGGAGTGAGAAACAGTTGTCTTTGCCACACCGCCCGACAGATCTATGGTCTCTGCGGAAACACCGCCGCCCTGGCTGTTAGCTGCAAAAACTGTCAGTGCAAAGGCGAATGCACTGAGAGACTGCAGTACCTTGCGCTTCTTATCGTTATTATTCATAAGATTAATCCCCTTTCAGAATATGGAAAATAATCAAAATGCCGATACTATTCTACAGTAACAATTATAGCATAATAACAGTGATTTGTCCAGCATTTTTAGTAAATTTATTCAAAAATAAACCAAGTTTGTAGACATTAACATAATAAAACGTTTTCTATATGTTAATTATTACAATTTGTCATAATAAACTATAAAAATTATATGTTTTTCCTCACTCGGCTGTGAGATATCAGAGACTGCCTTCCTCAAAAAGCTCGATCTTCTTGCTCATCATTTCGGGGTTTGAAGCATAGAGAGCGGCAGTTTCCTTAGAGATAACACCGTCGGAGAACAGCTTGAAGATAGCCGTATCCATAGTCTGCATACCCTTTGAGGTCTGCATGATCGTCTCTATCTGATGGGTTTTCCGCTCGCGTATCATAGTGCGTATGGCGCTGTTTACGGTCATGACCTCGAAAACGGGGTGGAGAGTGCCGTTTATATCGGGGAGGAGCTGCTGTGACACCACAGCACGAAGCACCATGGAAAGCTGCATTCGTATCTGGTGCTGCTGGTTTGTGGGGAATGAGTCGATTATACGGTCAATTGTATTCACCGCACCGAGAGTGTGGAGGGTGGAAAGCACCAGCTGACCCGTTTCTGCGGCGGTCATGGCAATGCTCATAGTCTCATTGTCTCTCATCTCGCCTAAGAGGATAACGTTGGGAGACTGCCTTAATGCGGCTCTCAGAGCGTCTGCATAGCTGTCGGTGTCAATGCCTATCTCACGCTGGCTGATAATGCTCTTTTTGTGCTTGTGAAGAAATTCTATGGGGTCCTCGATGGTAACGATATGCCCTCTGTGCCTGGAATTTATCCTGTCTATCATACAGGTGAGGGTGGTGGATTTTCCGCTGCCCGCAGCGCCTGTGATAAGGATAATGCCGTTATTCGAGTCCGCAAGGGACATAATGCTCTCGGGAATGTTGAGAGCGCTGCTGTCGGGCAGGTCGAAAAGCACGTTCCTAAGCACCGCAGCAAGAGTGCTTCTCTGCCTGTACACATTGACTCTGAAACGTCCCACCCCTGCAACGGAGAAGGAAAAATCCATTTCCCTGCTTATCTCGTCAGTGGTTTTCTTAATGTCCGCCAGACCAAATATCTCGCTTATCATACGCTCTGCGTCGGCAGGCATAACTATCTCCTCGTCCCTTGCCATAACGTTGCCGAAGACCTTGTAGCTTACCGCCGTGCCCGAAACTATAAAAATATCCGAAGCGCTGAGACTTACCGCTTCCTTTAAAATTTCGCTTATTCCCGTCATAGGTATTCTCCTTTTTTGATCAAAATCCCTGCCATACGTTCAGGCGTTCTTCCTCGTCCTCTTCCTCCTGAGCATAGACCACCGCTTCACGGATAATTTCGTAGCTTCCCCGTCTGTCGGCGGGAAACGCGTCCACGCTGAGCTCAAGATATACCGAGGACTTTTCGTCAATGGGTGTGGAGCAGGACACTATGTAGCGATCTCCCTCTTTTGTCCAGGAAATATTATCCAGCTCCTCTATAAGCGCCTCAAAATTCATATCAAAAAGCCCCGAATTTGCAGCCGCAGCAATGCACCCGTCTATCTCGCTGAGTTTTTGCGCCGACAGATTTTTTGCCGCCTGATATTTTTCCAGCCGTTCAGCGCTTTTCTCGGTGAGCCTGTCTCCCTGACCCGTGGCAGATAATGCCGCAGCGCCCACAGACGCAAGTGTGATTATTAGAAAAACGGCTATAAGAGTGAGAAATCCGGGAGCCGAGACCGTTCTGGATATTCCTTTCATTCCTCATCCTCCTCTTCATCAGGTATGCAAAGGGGATAGGGAGCGTAGCATACCGCGCTTTCCTCCACCGTTCCGCCCTCCCAGACAATGCGGATATCCGAGGTGAGGAGCTGCCCGTAGATAAGCCCGTCACGCTTGCATTCCTCAATGCTTTCCGTAATATATACCGCTCCGCCCCCATCGCCCGGGGCATATCTGAAAAGCTTGTCGCAGGGTATCATAAAGCTCATGCCGTCGGAACAGTTTTCAGCCGATTTTTTTCCGAACAGCTCCTCGGCGGCAAGCTGGGCGTTTCCCGTGGCGGAATACAGCTCGCACCAGGACTCGGCGCAGGCAACAGCCGCCGCATAGGTCTGTTCCCTGTCGGCGCGCTTTGCCGCCATACCCAGAGTACGGAGCGTGCTGCAGCAGCACAGGGCAAAAACGGGGATAATAAGTGCTATCTCGATAAAAAAGGGGTCGAGCTTTATGCCGCCGCTGCGGCGAGGTTCACCGAAAATCGACTTTTTCAAGCGCCTCCGCCCCCTTCCGAGGAGAAAAACTCCGTCTCTGCCGAGGGCTTGGCAAAGATGGTAACGCTCTGACCCGTTCCGGAGCAGGCGGTTATTTTTACCGTGTCTCCCGAGGCTTCGGATATGTAGACCTTGTCGGCGGAAAAAATGCTTTCGCCGAGAGATATATCCGAGCCGCTCGGGACCAATGTCTCCCACAGGCAGCCGTTTTTCAGCGTAATAACGTTGTCATAGCCGTCCTGCCTGCCGATGACTATCTTGTCAAGGAGACCGTTTTTGTCCGTGAAAATGCTTATGCTATCCTCTGCGCTTCTCAGGTGATTTGCTGTAAATCTTGCGGCGCCGAGACATTCCGAGGAATTTTCATAAGCATATCGAATGCGGTGGAAGCAGCTTACCGCCGTCCACATAAGGGCAAAGGAGGTGACAGCGAATATGGTCATAAGAATGAGACTGTCATACCGCACCCTTGCCGTCTTTGGTTTTGTAGCCATATCCGCAGAACACCTCCCCCGCAATACTTTTATCCGTTACATCGTCTCAGTAAAATTACCCAAAAACTTGAAATAACCCATACCCGTTTTAAGGTCGTCCAGAAAAGCAGCCACCTTGCGGTTTTCATAGGAGCCTTCAAAATCAAGGAAGATGACCGCCTCGAAATCCTTGCCCGCAACGGTCTTGTTGACTATCTTTTTAAGGTTTAAGCCATATACCGCAAACTTGGTAAGTATCCTGTAAAGTCCTCCGGGAGTATGGGGAACGGAGAAGGATACCGAAATGGTGTTTGCGTTCTCGGGGACGGCAAAGTGCTTTGAAAAGCAGATAAATCTGGTGAAGTTGGGATAAGCGTCAGCCGCCTTCTCCTCGACAATTTTGAGCCCGTTCATCTCGGCGCAGGATCTGGAGCATATGCAGCCGATAGTGTTGTCGGGACTGTTTTTGACCATTTCTGCGGCAAGAGCGGTGTTTGCGTAATCCATAGGCTCAAGACCCTTGTTTTTGATAAAGTTCGAGCACTGCGCCAGCGCCTCATGCTTTGAGAAGACCCTCCGCACGTCCGCAGGGTCAGTCTCGGGCTTTACCGCAAAGCAGTGGGTTATCTCCACTCTGACAATGTTGTTTATGTAGAAATCGTGGCTCGCCATAAGGTCATAGGTCTCAGCAATTGAGCCGACGGTGGAGTTTTCAATGGGGAGTATGCCATAGTCTGCCCTGCCTCTTTCCACCAGATCTACCACGTCCTTGAAGCCCGTAACAAAGCGTATAGGCTTGTTTTCACCGAAAAGCTTCACGCAGGCAGCTTCGGCATAAGCTCCCGAGGTGCCCTGGCAGGCAATTACCTGCGCCTGTTCGGGACGGAATATCTCCGGCTTGTCGTATATCTTGCCCCAGGTATACACCTCAGCCTGTATGCATTTGCTTATGTCCATTACCTCGGTGAACATTACCGCCGCAGCGTCAGCCATATGCTCGGGAGAAGCGGCTCTTACATTGTCAATTATCTGCTGCTCTCTGCCCTCCTGCATAATGGGGAGGTCATTTTCCTTCTTGTACAGGGCAACGCTCTTGCATATCTCCATTCTTTTGAGGAAAAGCTGGAGCATCTGCCCGTCAATATCGTTAATTTCTTTTCTTAAATCATCAAGCTTCATTTGTATATATTTCCTTTCGGTTTTATCAGCTTATATCCGCAAGCTCCAGATAAGCGCCGCCGTTCTCGGCAATGTAATCCTTTCTGCCCTCAAGGTCATTTCCGAGGAACAGGTCGAACATTTTTGCAGTTTCCTCCGCATCGGTGGGGGTTATCTTGATAAGCCGCCTTGTTTCGGGATTCATGGTTGTAAGCGCCATCATTTCGGGGTCATTCTCACCCAGACCTTTAGAGCGGTCAAGCTTGTATTTTTCATTGCCTATCTTAGCGAGGATATCGGTCTTTTCCTTTTCGTCATAAGCAAAATAAGTCATGTTCTTGGTGGTTATCTCAAACAGGGGAGACTCCGCAATGTAAACGCAGCCCTGCTCGATAAGGGTGGGAGTGAGACGGTATATCATGGTAAGCACCAGCGTCCTTATCTGAAAGCCGT
>NZ_JBJERV010000088.1:0-26233 GCF_051882455.1 Huintestinicola sp.
CTGCCTGAACGGTGGGATAAACGTAATCCTGAATGAACTCTTCCTTGAGATCCTCTATGTAGAGCTTGGAAGCGCCTGTCTTGATAGCCTTTTCCTCGAGACCGTCAAGCTCGGTGCCCTGTCCTACGTCTGCGGAAACGGCGATGACCTCGCAGTTATTGTAATTTTCCTTGAGCCAGGGAATGATGATAGAAGTGTCGAGACCGCCGGAATATGCGAGAACTACTTTTTTGATGTTTTCCTTTTTTACTGCCATTTTACAGTACCTCCGTAAAAATAATGTACGCCCGTACCCTTACGCCATAACATAAGCCGTAACGCTGCTGATTATTATTATACACCCTTTGCGGCAAAAGTCAAGGCTTTAATGCATAATTTTTCCGAATTTACGCAAAATATTCACTTTTTAAGGCAGAGCATTGCATAAAATATGCATATATACAGTATATTATACGTTTTATACTGTATATATGCATAGAGCATAAAAACGGGACAGCAAATGTGAAAAGCTGTCCCGGAAGATCACTGATTTAATCTGAAATGAACAGGTATGCCGTTTCTGTATTCGGTGGTCACTTCACCCTGAATGAGGGGCAGGAAGTAGTTGAGAGCGTCGGGAGTAACGTCGCATTTATCATCCGTTATCCACTCGGAGGGGAAATATTTTTCCTTGTTTGCCGTCTGCGAAACGTCAAAGGAAACTATCTCCACCCTGTAAGGCTCGCTGCTTATCCTGCGAAAGCCCATCATTCGACCGCTGTTTCCCGCAAGAGCGCAGTCCACCGCAGCAGAGCCTATCCTTTCGGACTCGTCAAGGTCGGTGAGAGAGGCGATATGAGAGCTGCACCTCTGCATAACGTTCAGCTCAATGGAACGGACCTTGCAGCCGAATTTCTCCGAGCAGCGGTGTTCAAGATATTTTGCCACGCCCGAATTATCCGTGTGACCGAAGGCGTCCGCACCTGTTTTCACATACTGCCTGTCGGTGGGCACGATACCCTCGGAAACGGCGATGATGACCGCACGGTAGCGCTTCATCATACGAGCCACATCATCGAGGAAATGCTCCATATCAAAGCCGTTCGGAAATGCTTCGGGAACATAGATAAGGTGAGGAGCAGGCTCTCCGTTTGCGCGGAGCACGCAGGAGGAGGCGGTGAGCCAGCCTGCGTTTCTGCCCATAATCTCCACAATGGTGATGGACTGTATGCTGTAAACTCTGCTGTCTCTGATTATCTCCTGGAGAGTGGTAGCCACATATTTTGCCGCCGAGCCGAAGCCGGGAGTGTGGTCGGTCTCGGGGAGGTCGTTGTCAATGGTCTTGGGAACGCCGATTATCTTTATGTCCTTGCCCACCGCTTTGCAGTAGCGGTCGAGCTTCATAACGGTATCCATGGAGTCATTGCCGCCGATGTAGAAAAATGCCTTTATGTCATACTCCTCAAGGGTGTTTATTATCCGCATATATTCGGACTCTGTGCGGCTGTCGTTGGGGTCATATCCCGCCAGCTTGTAGCGGCAGGAGCCGAGAACGGTGGAGGGAGTCTTTTTCAGCAGCTCCACATCGTGTTCGGAGGTGAGAATGCTGTCAAGAGGGACCAGATTGCCGTTTATCATACCCTCAATGCCGTTTATGGAGCCGTATATCTTGCCTATCTCGGGAGACTTGGAAGCCTGACGGAAAACGCCTGCAAGAGAAGCGTTGATGGCGGAGGTGGGACCTCCCGACTGGGCAACTGCAATATTAAACATATGATACCGTCCTTTTTACGTTTATTCTTTATATTTATTTTATCACACACAGCCGATATAATGCTATATGCAGACTAAACGATAATTTTTGTGAATACTTACAAAATCGTGGCACATTTTCACATATATTATCGTGAAAAGGTTTACATATTTATACAAAAAAACAGGATATGCCACAAGCTGTACGGCATATCCTGATAGTGTCATTCAGTGGCAGGCTTCGCACTCTTCTATCTTGCCCACAATAGGCTCGGGGTCAACGCCCTGCCTCTTGTAGTAATCGGCGATAGCGCTCTTGAGAGCCTGTTCCGCAAGAACGGAGCAGTGTATCTTAGAAGCGGGCAG
Source organism: Huintestinicola sp. (assembly GCF_051882455.1). NCBI lineage: Bacteria > Bacillati > Bacillota > Clostridia > Eubacteriales > Oscillospiraceae > Huintestinicola > Huintestinicola sp. The sequence continues at coordinate 2,098 of NZ_JBJERV010000088.1, forward strand.
ACCGTCCAGCGCCTCAACAACAGCCTTGTTAGTGAGCTTGAGGGCGTCGTCAATGCTCTTGCCCATTATCATTTCCGTAGCCATAGAGGAAGTAGCCACCGCAGCGCCGCAGCCGAAGGTCTTGAACTTAACGTCGGAAATAACGCCATTATCCACCTTGATATACATTTTCATAATATCGCCGCACTTAGCATTTCCCACCTCGCCGATACCGTCGGCGTTTTCTATCTCGCCCACATTGCGGGGATTTGCAAAGTGGTCCATTACCTTTTCGCTGTAAAGCATCATAATTAAAACATTCCTTTCTTGAGAGTTTTGGGGTTTTCGTCCGAAAACCAAACATTCTCCTTTATTCGATGGGGGAAACGAAGCTCAGAAGCCGCTCCGTACCCTGCTTTTTGTTTTTGATATCCTCCCAGAGAGGGGACATATTTCTTATCTTCTCCACGACCTTTGTCACCGTCTCGATGATGTAATCCCCGTCCTCCATGGTAATGGGGTCGGCGATGGAAAGTCTCATAGAGCCGTGAGCCACCTCGTGGGGCAGACCCAGGGACAGCAGAACGTGAGAGGGGTCAAGGGAGCCGCTGGTGCAGGCTGAGCCGCTGGAAGCGCATATGCCGTTCATATCCAGCATAAGCAGGAGAGACTCGCCCTCAACGCCCAGGAAGGAAATGTTGATATTTCCGGGCAGTCTTTTCTCCCTGTCGCCGTTAAGACGTGCGGCGGGCACATTTTCAAGGATACCGTCAATAATATGCTCTCTTATCTTTGTTATCCTCTCAGCCTTTTCGGAGATATCAGCGCAGGCGTCCTCAACCGCACGGGCAAGACCCATGATAGCGGGAACATTTTCGGTGCCTGCCCTTCTGCCCTTTTCCTGACCGCCGCCGTAAATGAGATTGGGCAGGACAATTCCCTTTTTCGCATAAAGGAAGCCGATACCCTTCTGAGCGTGAATTTTGTGACCCGACATACTCATCATATCGATACCCTGCTCAGCCACATTTATGGGAACATTTCCCACAGCCTGAACAGCGTCGGTGTGGAAAAGAACGCCCTTTTTATGGCATACCTCTGCAATTTCGGGAATGGGCATAACAGTGCCTATCTCGTTGTTTGCATACATTATTGTAACAAGAGCGGTGTCCTCTCTTATGGCATTTTCCACCTGTTCGGGGGTCACAAGCCCCTTTTCGCCCACAGGCAGATATGTTACCTCAAAGCCCTGCTTTTCCAGATATTCGCAGGTGTGCAGCACTGCATGATGCTCAAAAGCGGTGGTGATGATGTGCTTTTTTCCCTTTGCAGCCATCTTTGCCGCAGCGCCTCTTATAGCCCAGTTGTCAGCCTCGGAGCCGCCGCTGGTAAAATATATCTCGGAGGGCTGACAGCCGAAAACCGAAGCTATCCGCTCTCTTGCGGTCTCAATGGCTCTGCCTGCGCTTCTGCCTATCTTGTAAATGCTTGAGGGGTTGCCGTACTCCTCGGTGAAATAGGGGAGCATTTCACCGAGAACGCTGTCGGAAACCTTTGTAGTAGCCGAATTATCGGCGTAAATAAAACGTTTTTCCATTTGTGTAACGCCTTTCAAAGTAAATATTATAATTCCTTTCGGATTAGTATGATTTGATGTGACGCATGACGCCTGCATTGACATTCATCCAATCATTATTATATACCTTTCAGGTGGGAATTACAATAGCTTTACAGCTATTTTTACCTTTTGCACAGTTTTTATGCATTTTTTTCTCTGCGGTTGTAGGGTTTTACGGTTGGACAAATCGGAATGTAATGATAAAAAATCATCAATGCCGAACCGATTTTCCCCTGTAACATATACTTTACAGAGAGACAAAAACTCTCTATCAAATGAAAAGGGGAATATAAAGTGTCTGAAATAAATACCACTATTTATGAGCATACTTCGCCTGCCAAAGCTTTTCAGAGAGCATCGGTCTGCGTGCCGGTAACGGCAGGCTGAGCCTGCAGCCTCTCGTTCTGTAATTTATTCGGGCAGCAGGCAGGCGGCTCGGTAACGGCAGGCAGATAGCTCGGTAGCGATACAAAAAATGCCCCGAAATTAAAAGCGGTAAACAACTTACCAAAAAGGCAGGGAGTGAAGTCCGACTTCGCTTCCTGCTTTTTTCCGAGAAATCGTATCGTCATATTCCCGCCGCCGCGAAAATATAATATCCTAAAGAAATAAAATAAAGGTGAAATGAGATATGATGAACGTGCTCTGCGTTTCGGAGAAGCAAATCGCCCGCGATGCCGTAAAAATGACCCTGCTGAGCCTTGCGATGCAGACCGCCGCAATGGTATTCAACGCCCTCCTGTCGGACAAGGCAGGAACGGCGGCAGTGGGGCTTATGTCGCTTATCTTCTCCCTTTTCGGCTTTATAATGGTGCTTGCAAACGGAAATATCCTGACCTCCACCAGCCGTTTTGTCTCCGAAGCAAGGGGAGCGGGACATAAGAATTTTTCAAAGGTAATGAGATATTCTCTTGCCTTTTCATTCTGCCTGTCAGTCACCTTCGGCATATGCTCCTTTTTTGCGGCGGAGCTTATCGGCACAAAGCTCCTTCACAGCAATGAGCTTTCGCTTGCAGTGAGATTTATTGCCCTGAGCCTTCCCTTTGCCTCGGCAGGCTCCTGCATAAAGGGATATTTTCACGGGATACGCCGTGTGGACGTGCCTATGCGGGGGGACCTTATGGAATTTGCCGCAAAATGGGCAAGTCTTTTTTCGGGGCTGCTGTTTTTCGGCGGCACAGAGCTGTTTTATGCCGTAACGGCGGCAAGCATACTTTTCGGGGGATTTGTAAGCTTTGTCTATTACATAATTAAATATTCGGAGGAGTACAGAGTGTTCAGAGGGCTGCCCCCCTGCGCCGCCCCCCTTGTCACCGATACCTTCGGAGGATATCTCAAGGGCTCCCTGCCCATACTTTTAAGCGGATATGTCCAGATGCTCATGTCCACCGCCAACGAGCTTTTAGTGCCTGCCGCACTTTTAAAATACAGCAGGAGCGCCGAGGAAGCGCTGAGCTGCTACGGCTGCTTTGAAGCCCTTATCATACCTGCGGTGTTTTTCCCCTCGGCAGTTTTAAACAGCCTTTCGGGAATAATCATACCCGAAGCAGCTCTGGCAAACCGCTGTGCCGACAGGGAAATACGTAAAAAAAGGCTTGCCGCCCTTACAGACGGAGCATTCCGCAAGGCGTTCTCCTACGCATTTTTCATCTCTGCACTGTTTCTTTTCGGCGGAGCATCGGCAGGACGGGTGCTTTGCCCGGGCGAGGAGCTTGTGAGCCGTTCCCTTGTGATACTCGCCCCCGTCATTCCCTTTATCTATCTGGAAATAGTCCTGGAAGGACTTTTAAAGGGAATGGGCAGGCAGAATTTCTCCACCGTAAATTCCCTGTTTGAATATGCCGTAAGGATAGGCTGCGTAATGATATTTGTGGGAAAGATAGGCTTCGGCGGCGTGCTTATCTCCTACTACGCAAGCAATGTCCTCAGCAATATCGCAAGGATAATCGTTGTGTGCAGAGAGTCGGGACTTGGTTTTGACATAAAATGCTATGTCCTTTGTCCTCTTCTTAAAGGACTTGCCTGCTGCGGCTTCGGAACGGCAATTGTCAGGGTAACACGGGCACAGTATTCGGGAGACCTTGTAAGCCTCATACTCTTTGTGACCGCTTCTGCGGCGGCGTTTGCACTTGTTTCGGCAGGAAGGAGTGAGAAAGCCGGTCAATAAGACTAATTATTTCAGTTTTGAGTAAGCTTTTCGATTTTTTTCAATGAGCCTTTTGGAAACAGCCATAGCGTCCTCATTAGTAGCCGTCTGAATTATCTCTCTCTGCTCATTCACAAAGATCTCAAACCTCTCAGGCGGTTCCATAGCAAGCCTTACGGCAATTTTAGGGCGGATATCGTATTCCTCAAGGCGTGAAATGGGCAGCCAGCACATTTTCTCGGAAACGCCGTCCCCCGTAATGCTTTTAACGTTTATCTCAACCTTTTCGGCAGGCTTCATAAGGTAATAAAATTCAAGCGTGTGGCAATCAAGCCCTTTTATCGACCCGTCCATCCCGATAAAGAAATTCTCAACGATACAGAGAGGGCGTTCTATCTCAAGCTCCAGCCCCGTTTCCTCCATAGTTTCCCGCAAAACTGCATTTTCGGAATATTCGCCAATGTGAACGCCCCCGCCTACGGAATAAAAATAATCCTCGCCGCCGTAAGCGAAAAGAGCATACTCACCCGAGATAATGATCGCTCCCACTCTGTATCGGAACCAGTCGTTCCCCGAGCGGAAGCAGCAGTCGGTATTGCCTTGCATAACGAGCCTCCTTATGAATAAAATGTAAAAATATAATTTTTTATTGACATATTTGTCGAAATATGGTATTCTTTATGTGGGTTTATTGACCTTAATTTTTTTATGGGGGTAATTATTATGGCAACACGCAGAAGCATTCCGCTCTGCATCATTTTCTCGCTGCTGACATGCGGAATTTACGGATTGTATTGGTTTATAAAGCTCACAGACGAGCTTAATTCCAATGCTTCCACAAAGACAGCAGGAGGGGGAACAGCGTTTGTCTTTACTCTTCTTACCTGCGGTATCTATTCATATTATTGGATGTACAAGCAGGGACAGAAGGTTGACGAAATAAATGGCAACAGAGGCGGAAGTACCGGTATCCTTTACCTTATTCTTTCCTTTCTCGGACTTGGCATCATTCCCTACTGCCTTATGCAGAGCGAGCTTAACAGAATAGCGTAAGACCTGTTCAGCAGGATATTTACATTATAGCACATCTGTTCTAATTTGTCAATACCAAATCTGCACAAAAACAGTAATTATGCAAAATTTTGTATGTATGCCCAAAAAGTCAACACCAAAATTGTAGATCATCATAAAAAACACGCTGCCCGTGCGCAATGCAGGACAGCGTGTTATTATTATACGTAGATCACTTTTCAGCCTTAGCCGTATCAAAAAGCTCACATACCTCATCGGAGGGAGCCTTGTCAACAAGGGAAACGATAACGGTAAGGAGAACGGAAACGATGCAGCCGGGGATAATGGAGTAAAGTCCCATAGTTACCGAAGCGGGGAGAATGTATTCCCACAGCAGAACGGTAGCCGCACCGCCGATGATACCGGCGGCAGTACCCTTGAGAGTAAGTCTCTTCCAGTAAAGGGACAGGAGTATGGCAGGACCGAAAGCAGCGCCGAAGCCTGCCCATGCGTTAGAAACGATACCCATGATGGAATCGTTGGGATTAAGGGCAAGAATGCAGGCGATAACGGAGATGGCGATAACAGCTATCCTGCTTATCCACATAAGCTTCTTTTCAGAAACCTCTTTCTTGACGATGACCTTGTAGAAATCGTTGACCACAGCCGAAGCGGTAACAAGGAGCTGGCTGTCGGCGGTGCTCATGATGGAAGCCAGCACAGCCGAGAGGAAAATTCCTCCGAGGAACGAGGGGAAGAGCATTTTAACAGTCTTGATGAAGATAAGCTCCTGCTCGGCAGCTCCGAGAGCCACGCCCTTAGAGTCCAGGAAAACTCTGCCCAGTATACCGATAAGAACAGCCGCAGTCAGGGAGATAACGACCCATACGCAGGCGATAATACCCGATTTCTTAACTTCCTTGGTGTCCTTTATCGCCATAAATCTTACGAGAATGTGGGGCATACCGAAATATCCCAGCGCCCAGGCAAGATTGCTTATGATGTCAATGCCGCTCATATTGGAGGTGAGGGACATATATCCGCTTGCGTCTGCGCCCTCTGCAACTATCTTCTGAGTTGCGTCAAGCATTTCGGGGGAGAAATTCTGAGTATTTGCAACCAGCGCAATGGGAAGCGCCACAATGGTGACAAACATAAGTATTCCCTGAATGAAATCCGTCCAGGCAACCGCGCTGAAACCGCCCATAAAGGTGTAGGTGATGATGATAAGCGCAGAAATGATGACCGCCATCTTGGTGTAGGTCTCGTTTGCGGGGTCGATGTTAAATACCACCTGGAAAAGCTTTCCGCCCGAAACGAATGCCGATGTGGTGTATACGAGGAAGAAGATGAAAATTACCAGAGCGCATACCATTCTGATAAGGGGGCTGTCCGCCTTGAAGCGGTTCTGGAGATACTGGGGAATGGTGATGGAGTCGCCGCATACCTCGGTAAATCTTCTGAGGGGTCTTGCAACGAATGCCCAGTTAAGTATAGTGCCTATGGCAAGACCGATAGCTATCCAGTAATTGCCCATGCCCGTAGCATATGCCGCACCGGGGAGACCCATAAGCAGCCAGCCGCTCATATCCGATGCCTGAGCGGACATAGCCGTTACCCAGCCGCCCAGCTTTCTTCCCGCCAGGAAGTAGTCGCTCATTTTCTTTGACTTGTTTGAAAAGTAGAAGCCTATCGCCAGCATACCCGCAAGATAGAGCAGGAAAGCTATGAGCACAGGAACGTCTACATTTGCAAAAAATCCCATTTCTCACAATCCTTTCAAATTTAATTTATGCAAAAATATATTTTAATCATAACATAAAATTAAGCAAAGTTTGTTAATATTACGTAAATAATGCAGGAGAAAAGAAGCGTTAATGCATTTTCTGCCCGGAAAAAGGGCAGAAGGCATTAACGCTTAATAATTTTGCGGGTGACGACCCGCGGCGAGGCCGCGCTGAGAGTTTGTGCGGTTCTGTAAGCGTTGTCTCCGCACCGATTGAAAATAACATATTTGTATCGTTACCGATTTGTATAGTTACCGAGCCGTCAGCCTGCCGCCCAAAAAAATTACAGAACGAGTGGCTGCAGGCTCAGCCTGCTGTTACCGAACCGCCTGCCTGCATCAGTTCCGGAATTTTATCTGCTCTCCGGTGATAAGTGGATATTTTACGGGAACATTGCCGTCAAGGTCCTCTCTGTTCATATCAACAGCAGTTATCCGGTGATTTTCGTAGGTGGTGTAGTAGTAGATACCCTTGTCTGCGCTGCAGCAGGAGGTGTAAAGGGTTATCTCATACTTGCCCTCGTCCACCATGCAGCAGCCTCTCTGCTGGTCAACAGAGTTCAGGATGTGGAAAAACTGGCTCACGCTCTCGTTTTCCGAGCTGCCCGAAAGGGAGTTCATTTTCGTGTATGCCGCTCTTACAAATCTTGACATTGAGGAAAGGTCTCCGGGAAGCCCCATACCGCCCATGCCGCGGCTGTAGGCGTTAAGGGGAAGCCCTTCCGCAAAGCTGTTTTCGGGATTTTTGGGCGACAGTGCCATATAATTGTTCAGATTAAACATCTGTATATCAAAGGAAGGCTCGTTTGCAAGTATGCCCACGGGATTGTCATATATCTTCACGCCCTCCTTCACGGACTCTACCGTAACAGCCTCGTTCTTGTCGGCAATTATCCAGTGGAGCTTTGCAGCGGGAAGGTCGGGGGCATATTGGTCGCTTGTGATGTTGATATCCGAAAGCTTCTCCCTCGCTTCCTTCACCGTTGCGCACTGTCCCAGTATATAGGGGATAAACTCAAACTGAGCGATGTTGACCCTGCCCTCCGCAGGCTCCTTGTAATCGGCGCTTTTTACGAAATTAAGCCCTGCCATGCAAAGACCCTTTTCGTTCATAGCGTCATAGAAAAGGGGATAATCAAAGGCGGAGCAAGCCATTCCGATAAGGGCAAAATGGCTTGTCATCTCGGGCAGGTGCCTGAATTTTACGGGATAATTTCTCGGCATAACGGTAACAGCGTCACCGTATGAAAATTCATAATCAAGAGTCCTTCCGAAGTAAAGACTGTCCGTTGTATAGGTCGCTGCGGTACACATAAACATTCCTCCAAAAATAATTTAACGGCTTATCAGACCGTAACTTCCTCCTTTACAGCCGTCTCCCCCGTATCCTCCCGCTTTGCAATGCAGTCTCTCAGGAAAACAGCCAGAGACACGTTGAAATAGGGAACAAGGATAATAACGGGGAATGCGGGCAGGCAGGCGATAAACCAGCCTATAAAGGATATGTAAAGCTTCATAAGGCGGCCTGCGTTTCTCTTGACCACCTGTTCGCTCAGCTCAAATATGTCGGATACCACAGCGTCGGGGTCGTCTGCCAGGAGAAATCCCACAGGAACGCATTTCAGTCCTGCGCAGAAGCACATATACACCACACCCGCAGCCACAACAGCCAGACCCGCATATATAAGCACAGCCGTGCTGCCATTTGCTCCCTGCATAAGCATACGCCGCGCAAGAAAAGCCTCCACCACAGCCGCAGTGCCGAAAATAAGGATATAGGGCACCCGTCTGATATCCGAAAGCACCCTGAGCTTTACGCAGAGCTTGAACTGCTCGGTGGAGCTGTAGCCTGCGAATACCGAAGAAGCGGGCATGGTATTGCCTGCCGCCGCCTGCCAGAAGAACCACTTTGAGCCGTAATATATAGGTGCCGAAAGGATATACGCCGTCAGGAGTATAACGCATAGGGAAACAAGAAACAGGGGAGGGAAGGAGCTGAAAACGGGGAATAGGGACTCGGAGGTATGCGCCCCCGTGACCCGTCCCGCAAGAATGATAAGCAGGTAGGTCATAAGGAAAAGCCCGATATTCAGCATACTTATGAAGGCAGCCTCGGCAAAGCAGCCTCTCATAAGCTCCCTTGCTCTTTTTTTAATCTCTCTCGTCTTCATAGTCATCGCCATAGCCGTCGTAGTTATCGAACAGGGCTTCACCTGCGTCATTGTAGCCCACAGCCTGATATCCGGGGATCTTTCCCAGTATTTCGAAGCAGTAGCCCTGCTGCCACATCTGAGCTGTCACCATTATCTCATAGCCGTGACCTCTGGGGCAGGCAAACTGCATAGGCTTCATTTTGGGCAGACCGAAGCAGGACATCATATTCATAAGTATGCCCGAATGGGTCATAACACCCGAGTGGGTGATGTTGTTTTCCATCATATCAAGGATAATGCCGTTTAGCGCCGTGTAGCAGCGGACCATCATATTCCGGAGGCTCTCGCCGTTGGGGGGAGGGTTGTCAAGACCGCCCTTGAGCCATTTTTTGTAGGTATCAAGCTCTAAAAGCTCCTCAGCTTTTATGCCCTCAAAAACGCCGAAATCCATTTCCCGCAGATCGTCCACCTCTTCTATCTCCCTGTCGGGGAAGAGTATCTCCGCGGACTGTACCGCTCTTTCCAGAGGGCTGGTATAGACTTTCTGCACCTTGGGATATTCATGGGTCTCGTAAAGCTCTCTCAGCTCCTCCTTGCCCGCCTCGGACAGGGGGAGATCGGTCTTGCCGATGTATATTCCTTCCTCGTTTGCCATAGTTTTTCCATGGCGGAGGATACTTATTCTGTAGCCCTTCATAATGACAATGCCACCTTTGCAATTGTAATATTGTTATTATAACACATTTTTCCCGGATAATCAATAGCGGCAGGAAATAATTAGGAGATCTGCCTGCATTTATTTGTAAAACTATAATAAAAATTCCTTGACAATTTCCGCGATTTATATTATTATATATATAGTTCTCAATTTTACATATGTGAGGTTGCAACGCTATGAAAAAGATAACAGCAATGCTGCTTGTGATACTGTCCGCCCTTTCGCTCTTCTGCGGCTGCAAAAAGGAGGAGGCTCCCGCGGATACCTATACGGGAGTTCTCAGCAAGGTAAGGCTCGGAATGCCCATGAAGAAGATAGTTGCCCTTAATTCGGGCACAGAGCTTTATTATGACAGCGATACGGAAATATGGTGCGTCAGCACAGACACCGACCTTATGGAGATAAAGGACCGCATACCTGCGGACAGTCAGTTCTTCTATGCGGACGACTCCCTTATCACCTACACCTTCAAGTACAGCGAGTCCGACGGGGACAATTATCTTACCGCCTATATGGAGGAGATCCCCTGCAAGCTGGACAGAAAGACCGCCGAGGAGTATTACAAATATAAAAAGGCGGCTCTCATCTCCAAGTACGCCCCTGCCGAGGAAGCAGTGGTATCAACGGTAACGGGCACCGAGGGAGTTGACCTCACTCTCGACCATGTTACGGTAATGACCCTTTCCAGCTTTGAGGTAACGCTCACTATGCAGCTTACCTATGACACCGTTGACGGAGTCGAGGATTATTTCGGCACCTACTACAGCGTAAAGGTCAAGGAGCTTGCCAACAAGACTGCCGTTGAGGTCACAGACGAAAAGAAGTAATGCAAATTTCCGTTCATCTATAAAGATGGGCGGAATTTTTTTGTTCCCTTGCCTGTTCCGACAGCGTTTTACATTGCTGCGGGGATATAATGATGTCAAAGAAAGGATAAGGTAATTTTTTCTCCTTTTCCCTTTCCTTTCATATTCTTATCACATTAGTCAGTTATAATGTAATCACGATAAGGGAATGGATACGGTGCACAGCACAGTACCCGACAGAACCCCTTACATCTCTCCTTTTATGATACGGTATGCCGCCGCATTCACCCCTGTGCGGCGGTCATTCCGGAAAATGCGGCGAATAACGACCCTGCACTAAGCGCCGCAAGTAAGTTTGATCTCTGAAACAATAGGATATCAACATATTTTTTTAATTGCTGTCCATAGTGCGGAAGGTATGCAGGAAAATCCGCCTTCCGAAAATGTGGGCGGCGCCCAATATCTCCTCCACCCTCCTTGTGGAGTAATATATAATTTAATTTTCCTCATCTCAAGCGTCCTTTGCAGCGGACGCTTTTTTTATTGGCAGGCTGTGCCTGCAGCCACTCGGCAGGCTGAGCCTGCAGCCACTCGTTCTATAGTTTGCTTTGGGCAATAAACACGTGGCTCGGTAACGGCAGTTATACGAGCCTTTATATTTTGAGCATTGAAGGCTGAGCCTGCAGCCACTCGTTCTATAGTTTGCTTTGGACAATAAACACGTGGCTCGGTAACGGCAGTTATACGAGCCTTTATATTTTGAGCATTGAAGGCTGAGCCTGCAGCCACTCGTTCTATAGTTTGCTTTGGTTAATAAGCATGCGGCTCGGTAACGACAGTTATCGAGCCTCAGTCTGTCGAAAAAGGAACGACAATTATATAATATGCACAAACCAATGTAAAAATAGCTTTGTCAAAAACGTTCCACCGGAACGTTTTTGAGGGTAAGTTACCTAAAATTTGTAAGAAGGGGAGGCGGTCGTGTCCGCCTCCCCTCGAAATGCTGTCGCATTTCTCACCCCTTGCACCGTTTTTGGAGGATAAAGGAGATTTCGCCCTCTGCGGAGGGCGACAAGGGGACGCCGTCCGTGGACTTCCCTTTGCGCACCCAATTATCGGTACCGAGCCACAAACTGACAGTCCATACAAAAGTATAAACGACTTACCAGCGGGGGTTCCCCGCCCCTTGACCCCTGCCACCTTTGAAAAGGTGGACGAAACTTTTACTATGACCTTATTTGTGCAAATTTTTTTATCTAAACACTTTATCGACAAGCTGCGGCTCGGTAACGACAGTTATACGAGCCTTTTTAGCCTTTCCTATGCGTTTTTTGCCGTATATGAAGCGGATATTTTTGTTCAAAATCGCCTTTGAAAAAAATTCTTTGATGTGATAAAATTATATTATAGATTTGAGAGGTGTCCCCACTCAAAAAAAGGAGAGTCATAATGAAAAGAATAATCACAGCCTGCCTTGAGCAGACAATAAAATTTGAGACCGAGGAGGAGTTTGAAGCCTTCAAGGGACAGCTGGAGCGAAAGGACATAAAGTTCCGTATCATCGGCACAGAAGCAAAGGACGGCGGATTTATTGCCCGAATAAAAAAGCAGTACAATCAGTACGATGTGGGAGATTACTTTGACTGATTTGGAGGACGGCTTATGAGAAAACATTCTCCTATAGGAGATGAGGAAATGCTCAGTTTGCCCGACTGCCGCTTTTTAAATGAAAAGGGCGGCTGCGAGCGGCTGAGCTTTTCACGCTGCACAGGTGAAAAATGCACTTTCTTCTCTCCCGGCAAAAGCGGTACTGACCTTAGCGGCTGGAAGTCCCGCCTGTCCCTGCTTTCGGAGGAGGAACAGTCAAGGATAGCAAAGAAGTATTACGGCGGAAAACGTCCCTGGAAAGACGGCGGAGGCGATGTGGTATGAGCTTTGAAAAAGGACAGCGCGTTATCTATGACGGCAGAGAGCTTTGCAGGATAGACGAGCTTTGCACAAAGTGCTTTGACGGCGTTCACAGCGAAAGGTATTTTCGTATTATCCCCGAAAGCACGCCTGCTTCCTGCTATTACGTTCCTGCGGACAGGATAGAGGACAGAGTGCGCCCGCTTATGACAAGAGAGGAGATATACGCCGCCATTGACGGCAGTATGGGTGAGCGTATGCTCACCGACAGCGATAAGAACCGCCGCAGGGAAATACTCAGCCGCACCGTAAAAAGCGGCGACAGCTCCCTTATCATCGGAATGGTAAGAGAGCTGCTTGAGGAAAAAAGCCGCCGCAATGCAGAGGGAAAGGAGCTTATCGCCTGCGATGAAAAGGCTCTTGCCGCCGCCTGCAGGCAGATAGGCGCAGAATTTTCCGCCGTTCTCGGAATACCCGAGAGCGAGGTGGGCAGGCTTATTGAAGAAAGACTTTCGGCGAACAGATAAAAAGCAGGACTTTTCGGATATGTATTCTCCGGAAAGCCCTGCTTTTTATTTTTAGATCAAAGTCCCTCGGGGTTATTCTTTATAAATCTCCAGCTGTCCTCGCACATTTCGTTAATGTCCCGCTCAGCCTTCCAGCCAAGCTCGTTCAGAGCCTTTGAGGGGTCTGCGTAGCACTCGGCGATATCTCCCGCTCTGCGCTCCTTTATCTCATAGGGAATGTTAACGCCGCTTGCCTTCATAAATGCGTTCACCACGTCAAGTACGGAATAGCCCTTGCCTGTGCCCAGGTTCCATATGCCCACGCCTGTCATATTTCTCACCTTGCTTATCGCCTTGAGATGACCGAGAGCCAGGTCAACAACGTGGATATAGTCTCTTACGCCTGTGCCGTCGTGGGTGGGATAATCATTTCCGAAAACGCCCAGACAGGGAAGCTTGCCTACAGCAACCTGCTGAATGTAGGGCATAAGATTGTTGGGTATGCCGTTGGGATTTTCGCCCAGCTTGCCGCTCTTGTGGGCGCCGATGGGATTGAAGTATCTGAGAAGCGCCACGCTCCACTCACTGTCCGACTTGCAGATATCCTGCAGAATGCCCTCTATCATAAGCTTTGTTGAGCCGTAGGGGTTGGTGGTGGAAAGAGGGAAATCCTCTCTGATAGGCACGGACTTGGGGGAGCCGTAAACCGTTGCAGAGGAGCTGAAAACTATTCTCTTGCAGCCGTGATCTCTCATAACATCGCAGAGGATAAGGGTGCCTGTGATGTTGTTGTGGTAGTATTCAATGGGCTTTCTCACCGACTCGCCCACCGCCTTGAGACCTGCAAAGTGAATGACAGAGTCAATGTCGTTTTCCTCAAAGACCCTTTCCACAGCGTCCCTGTCAAGAAGGTCGGCTTTGTAGAATTTGAAATTCTTGCCCGTAAGCTCTCTGATTATCTCCACCGCTCTTTCCTTTGAGTTGGAAAGATTGTCCAGAACAACTATGTCCTCACCTGCATTTAAAAGCTCCACACAGGTGTGGGAACCGATATAGCCTGCTCCGCCCGTTACTAAAATTGCCATTTTCATAACCGTCCTTTCCCGATTTATTTGATAATATGATTATACATCATTCTCTCCGGGATTTCAATGGATTTTCGCTTCTTTTATATGCACTTTTGTGGCAGTTTTTTATTTGGAAGGGTTATAAAATCGCTTGACAACGGCGGTGAAAATGGTATAATAAATATAGGGAGTGGGGAATTTTGCAGCAGGCTAAAACACGTGATAAAAAAATAGAAATTACAGATATTGCCATTTTAAAAACTACTACTCAAGTTATTTCTCATTTTTCAGAGGAACAAAACTCAAAATTAAACGAATTGCACAAAGAATTGCTGCGCAGGTCAATGAACGAAAATGACAGCAACGAGGTCGCCTTTCTTTTTCATACAAAAACATTGAATTACGAAGTTCAGTTTGGCAACGAAGAAAGTGTTGACATATTTGCGAACCCGTTTGCTTTTGAAATGCTTAACAGAAGCTCTGAAAAAGAATTATATCTTCTCCATAATCACCCAAGCACAAAAACCTTTTCCTATACGGATATCGGTGTGTTTCTGATGTATGATAATATCGGGGGAATAACTGTAGTAACAAACACAGGTGACGTACATATTTTGTACAAGTCCGAAAACTACAGTTTTGTGCACGCTTATGAAGCTCTTATCCAAATAAGAAGCGATTACAGCATTGATGTTTTAGACAAGGTGTCTGACGCCGAAGTCGTTAAACGCTTTTTAAAGATATGCAAAAAATGCGGAATAATTTCTATGTAAGGAGGTCTGATTATGAAAAACAACAATTTCGGAGTACTTGATACTGTAAAGGCAGACGAAGTAAAGAAAATGGAAGCGCTTTTAAAAAAGAAATACGAAGAGAAAACCAAAGATGAACCCACCCGTAAAAATCCTGCATAATGTTAAACCGCCCTGAGCAGTCAAGGCGGTTTTTTTATCAGGATAAAGCAATGGATCTTAACTACAAAAATAAAAACCGTCAGTCCGAAAAGACCGACGGTTTCTGGTGAGCCATTGGGGATTTGAACCCCAGACCCTTTGATTAAAAGTCAAATGCTCTGCCGACTGAGCTAATGGCTCAAACAAGGTGTGTTTCATACACAATGCTTAATTATTATACCAAAACTATGCCTGCTTGTCAACAGAATAAAATGCCAAAAGTCAAAATTTACAATATGTTCATATTCGTCCGAAGAATATATTTACCGTAAGAACACTCACTATAAACCCTGTCAAATCGCCTGCCAGAGAAGCCGCAAGGGTGTGACGGGTGTTTTTTATCCTGACAGCGCCGTAATATACCGCAAGGGTGTAAAATGTGGTCTCCGTGGAACCGAGCATTACGCTCGCCACCCTGCCCGCGAAGCTGTCGGGACCGTTTTCTTCCAGCAGGGACTCGTATACTGCAAGCGCTCCGCTGCCCGAAACGGGACGGATAAGGGCAAGGGGCAGACACTCTGCTGGAAAGCCTATCCTGTCAAACAATCCCGAAACAAGGCTTGTTATAAGCTCCTCCGCTCCCGAAGCTCTGAACATTCCCACAGCGGTTATCAGGGCGATAAGGGTAGGCAGAAGTCCGGCGCAGGTCTCAAGATTTTCCTTCGCGCCCTCTGCAAATTCCGAGAAAACGTCCACCTTTTTGTAAAGCCCGTGAACGATGATGATAGCTATGATAAGGGGAATAACAAAAGCAGCGGCGGTCATAGGCTTTCCTCCCGTTTCCTTTCTCCCAAAAGCGGCAATACTGCCGCAGTCACCGAGACAGCCAGTGCGGCGGCTGAGGTTATCCACACCGCAGGGACTATCTCGATAGGGTCAGCCGAGCCGAATTTCATTCTCAGAGACAGGGCGGTGGAGGGTATCAGGGTCAGGGAAGCGGTGTTTATTACGGTGAAGATGACCATTGAAGGAGTGGCGGTATCCTTGGCGCCCTCCTCCTCGGCAAGGGCTTTCATGGCTTCAATGCCGAAGGGTGTGGCTGCGTTTCCCAGACCTAAAAGGTTGGCGGTTATGTTCATACATATCGCCTTGAATGCCCGTCCCTGCTTGTCAATGTCTCTGAAAAGCCCGCCAAGTATCAGGGAAAATACTGCCGCAAGCCTTTCCGTAAGCCCCGAGCTTTCCGCCACCCGCATAAGTCCCCCCCAGAAGCACATTCCGCCGCAGAGGTATATGCACAGCTCCACAGCGTTCACAGGCTCGTTCAGCACCGCCTCCGTAAGCTCACGGACGTTTCCCGATGCAATGGCGGCGGCAATGGATATTATTATCAGCAGTGAAAAAATAAATGTAAGCAAGCTATATCCTCCTGTTTATACATTGTTAATAGAGTTTTCATCATTTCTTCTTGTATTATCTTCATTAAATTGGTATAATATGTTATAAATATTTTTATGTAAAAATTGCAAAGATTTGTTAAGCGTAAACTTTTCAGACTGCAAAAAAAGAAGGAGACCGATTATGAGATCATCTGCTATAACAAGACAGCTTGACGCACTGGGAAGAGTGGTTATCCCCATCGAAATGAGACGAAAGCTCAATATAGAAAACCGCGACGAGGTGGAGATCTACTCCGAGAACGACTGTATCATCATCAAAAAGGCAGGAGAAAGCTGCGTTTTCTGCGGCTGCGCCGAAAATCTCCTTACCTTCAAGGACAGATGCGTCTGCAGCGAATGTCTTGCTCAGCTCAAGCAGTAATATATTTTACGCTGATAAATAATTATGCGCAGACAGGCTGTAATATGCGGCTTGTCAATACGTGCGGAGGGAGGAAGTCTGTCTGGTCTACCTGAGAACCAACGAGCTTGTGCCGGGAATGTGCATGGCACGAGAGATAACCTTTTTTGACGCTTCGGCAGGAGCGGTGGTAACTCTCAAGGCAGGAACAAAGCTCACCGATATGAACATCACTCAGATGAACATGAGCCGCGTTGTTGCGGGAGCCTTCATCGACAGCCGAAACAGTGAAGCAAGGGTAATCTCGTCCATCAACAGCCAGATAAAGGAAAATGCCATAAGCAATATCCACAGCCTTGCGGATAATTTTATGGACAGCAGCAAGGGCGTTACCCAGAGCGATATCGACGCCATAGGCAACACTACCGAGCAGCTTATAGACGAGCTTGCCTCCAAAAAGGATATACTTATTAACATCGCGGACATCAAGATGTACGACGATTACACCTACCACCACAGTCTCAGCGTGGCTATCATGGCTATAGCTATAGGGCTGGAAATGGGCTATGACCGCAGAAAGCTTGACGAGCTGGGAGTTGCGGGACTTCTTCACGATATCGGCAAGGTCTCCGTTCCCATTGAGATAATTAACAAAAAGGGCAGGCTCACCGATGAGGAATACAACGTGGTAAGGCTGCACCCCATATATGCGGCGGAGCATCTGAGGGCAAGGAAGCTCGTTTCCGAGGACTGCTGCCTGGGCATTATCGGTCATCACGAAAGATGGGACGGCTCGGGCTATCCCATGAAGCTCAAGGGTGAGGAGATACACGAATACGCACGTATCTTAGCGGTTGCAGACGTGTATGACGCCCTTACCTCAAACCGCCCCTACCGTATCCCCGCGCCGCCCAATGAGGCTATTGAGTTTATTATGGGCGGAATGTACAGCCACTTTGACGAGAATGTGGTCAAGGCGTTCCTGAGAAAGGTAGCGCCCTTCCCCACAGGCTCAAGGGTCAAGCTCTCAAACGGCGAGACCGCAACGGTCATGAAAAACAACAACGATCAGCCCCTTCGTCCCCTTGTAGTAACCGAGGAGGGCATTGAATACGATCTGGGGGATTACACCAAAAATATGAATATCGTGATAACCGGTCTCTGCGACGAGGAAACGGCGAGACTTATTCACGGATAAAAAAGATCCGAGGACATTCTGTGGAGTGTCTTCGGATCTTTTGATCGGCATTGAAAAATTCGTCCTCATTCAGAGCATAGACAAACGAAAAAAAGAGATATGATGGGAAGGAGCAGAGACAAGCAATTTATGAAAAAGCTTAGAACAGTGACCGAAAATGAAGTTATCCTTTCTTTTTTACAAGGTGAGCTTGGTTCCCGAAGATTTGGCAAAGACATGGAAGCTGCAATAAACAAGCTGGGTATCAGCAAGGATATCATCACAAACGGCAGTATTCTTTCCGATGAGGAAAACCTGCTCAGAAAAGATCTGCTCGGTGAATACAGGGGATATCCCGACAGCGGGATATTTACAAATTTTCCCCATATCACAGAATGGATCTACGCCGAATTTTCCGAAAATGACCTTGATAATATCCGCTATATTGATTACAGCTACTGGAACGAGCTTTCAGACGGCACCTCCCGTCCCTGCGCAGCCGCAAGAAATATCCTTCGGGGAAAAGAAGTATTCGGCGTTTCAAATCAGAACTTCCTTGATGCCGCCGAAAGTCTCAAAACCGCTTCCTTTCCTCCTGTGATACTCATCACCTGCAATGATAAATATCTTGCCATAGAGGGACATCTCAGGCTGACCGCTTATGCGATGGTACCCGATAAATTCAGCGGTACACATGGATATATCGGTTATTGCTCCGAAGCTGATATGAAGAAAAAAGAGCCGAAAATGGTATTATGAAAAAATGCTCTCCCCGACTGCACAGGGAGAGCATTTTTTGTGCTCAGAAATCGTCCTCCATATATCTCCTCACCAGCACCGAGGAGGATATGACCGACAGGACGCAGGCAGCAATGAGCGTAATGACCGCCGCCAAGCCCTTATCCTTCATAAGCAGGACAGCAGCCGCCAGTGAGCCGCCGTTTACGGAAAGGGGGAACACCACCGCCGCAAGCTTTGTGGAAAACCTGATATAAGCCGCCGCCGAAGCGTCCGCTGCATTTATCCCCACAGCGCACAGGAGAGAAAAAAGCATAAGCACCCCGAAGCCTGCCTTGCAAAGCGGCTCGGGCACATACATAAGAGCGAAAAAGAAGGCAATTGCCCCCGATAAAAACGACAGGGTCAGCATAAGCTTGAAAAACGTTCCCTTGTATTCCTTTTCCACAAAGCTCCTCCTTTACTTCTGATAGTTTATTCCCTGATAACTTCCCTCACGGGCAAAGGTCTTGTCTATCTCATTCATAACAGTGAATTTTTTAAGGCTCCATTCGGGCGCAAGCAGCACGTCCCGTCCTCCGTCCCCCGTGACCCGCTGTATTATCAGCTCGGGGGGGAACAGCTTTATCTGCTCGCAGACGATATGAACGTATTCTTCGAGCGTAAGGGGCGTTATCTCTCCTCTCAGATACTGCTCACCCATGACCGTCCCCCGAAGTATATGCAGAAGATGGAGCTTTATGCTGTGAAGGGGCAGGCGGGACATCTCACGGGCAGATGTGAGCATCATATCAAAGCTTTCCCCCGGCAGCCCGTTTATCAGATGAACGCAGACGTTGATATTTCTTTTAAAAAGCCTTTCGCAGCAGTTCAGAAAATCCCCGTAGGTGTGACAGCGGTTTATCCCTGCGGCAGTCTTGTCGTGAACTGTCTGAAGCCCCAGCTCAACCGTAAGATAGGTGCGGTCACTTAAATCGGCAAGCACATCAAGCACACTGTCGGAAATGCAGTCGGGACGGGTGGATATGGCAATTCCCGCCACATTTTCAAGCCCCAGCGCCTCCTCGGTCATAGAGCGGATCTTCTCCGCAGAGCCGTAGGTGTTGGTGCCTGCCTGAAAATAGGGAATGTAAAGCCCCTCGCTCCATTTCCTGTTCATCGCCCTTTTTACCGCTTCAAACTGTTCGGTGACGGACAGCGCGGGAGACCCCGCAAATTCGCCGCTGCCCTCAAGACAGTAGGTACAGCCCCCCGTTCCCTTTGTGCCGTCGATATTCGGGCAGGTAAAGCCGCAGTTGAGAGATATTTTCATCACCTTGCAGCCAAATCTTTTTTTCAGATAATAGCTCTGGGTGTGGTATCTTTTGTTTGTATCGGAATAGGGGAAGGGGTTGTTCATACTTTTGCTTACGCCCTTTCGTGAAAATCTGTATATATCAGGCTGTTCTTAATTTTTTTCTCTATAATTAGGATTTACATAAGAGCTGAGGAGTTTGTTTTCGGATATGCATATTTTCGAGATTTTTAACACTGTAAATTTGCTTTGGAATTTTGAGTAATCCATATTCCCTTTTTTAAAAATGGATTTGCAGTAAACCTCTTTGGTTTCATTCTGCATATAAGTACATTTTGCAATATGCTCTCCAAATATGTATGTTATTTCTTGCTCCTCATCTGATGCTTGAATAAGGAAATCAGCTTTCATTTTGGACATTTTATTCTTTTTATAATCATATTTAAAAATCAAATCATTGTTATCGAGCAGATATTCAATTTGCTTTAATGCCGTTAATCTTTCCCGGATATCAGCGAAAAAAACGCTGCTGCTGATCTTCATTCGTAAGGCACTGTCATTACGTATAGCTTGAAAAACTTTTTCTCTGGAGCATTTCAATTCCGGCATATCTTTAATATACTGAAGTCCTGCCAAATGGTGAAAATCGATTGGTCTGAAAATGATGGATATTTCCACTTCTCTGTTTTTCCTTCCAAGCAGAACATCATATTTAATGTCAAGTAATTTTCTGAAATTTTCGGCTGCTTCAAGTAATAGGTCCATAGTTTTCAAATCCTCAAACCATAGTAAAAAAGCCTTGCAAAAAAGCAAGGCTTTCAGATATTTTCTTTCGGCATAAGCCTATTCAAGTTGTGGTAAATATCCCAACCCTTGTATAGCTCCCTGCAAAACAGTATCTTGAAGCTGCATTGCAGATCGGCGCTATAAGCAGATACTCAGGTTATCTGCTGACAAACTGCTTTATTTGTCAGTTTTATTATATACCAAAACAGGGCATTTGTCAACAGCTTTTAAAAAAATAATTCTTCGGACATAATCAATTTTCCTCACCTGTAATCATCCTTTCCTCCGAAACGCCTTTCGGTCTTTCGGCGTTTTTTGTTTTGGAGGGCAATGTCTTTGAAACGCTCACGCTTTTTTCTGAGCATATCCTGCTTGTCGGAGGCTGCCGACTCATCGGAAAGCTTTCTGTAGCTTTCAAGCCGCTCCTCGGAAAGCTCTCCCCGTTCTATCGCCGCCCTTACGGCACAGCCGGGCTCATTTTCGTGGCGGCAGTCGGAAAATCTGCACATAGCCGCAAATTTTTCCACATCACCGAAGGCGGTGGAAATTCCCTCGGAAGCGTCCCACATTCCAAGCTCCCTCATACCCGGTGTGTCGATTATCATGGCTCCGTTTTTCAGCATTACAAGCTGGCGGTGGGTGGTGGTGTGCCTGCCCTTGCTGTCATCTTCTCTTATGCCGCTCACGTTCATTATCTCCTCCCCTGCAAGGGCGTTCACAAGGCTGGATTTGCCCACTCCCGAGGACCCGAGGAACACAGCGGTCTTTCGGGAGCATATATGATCGCCCAGCCTGTCAAGACCATAGCCCGTTTTTGAGCTTACGGGAATGATATCCGCACCCGCAGCCGTTTTTGAGATATCCCGTACAGCGCCGCTTATGTTATCCGCAATATCCGCCTTTGTGAGCAGTATTACGGGGATTGCTCCCGACTGCCATGCAAGGGTCAGATATCTTTCCATACGCCTGGGATTAAGGTCATGATTTAAGGACTGCATTATAAAAACATAGTCAAAATTGGCTGCCACCGCCTGCTCCCCCCGTCCCGGAGTGGGGTCCTTGCGGGAGAAGAATGAGCTTCTGGGCAGGGTGTCGGCAATAAGGCTGTCGCCCATGGGGTTATATTCGATGGAGACAAAATCTCCTGCTGTGGGGTAATTTATAAGTCCGTCCTTATATGCTCCCGTTTTTATTCTTGCGCATATCTGTCCATAGCCGCAGACCGCTTCAAAGCGTTCTCTGTGAACGGCGGTTATCCTTGCGGGAATGTGCTTTTCGTCAATGGTTTCTTCGCCTTTATAGCCGTAGTCTCTCATATCTGTTGTGAAATTCATCTGTAATACCTCCGTAATATTGAATGTTATCAGCTTCGAAAATTTTTTTCATCATAATAAAACATCTCCTTTCACGGCGGCATTTTTCGCAAAATGGTAAAAAAATACACACCCCTTTGGTGTGCTGCAAATCTACATACTCACGAAAAGGCTTCATTCGGGCATAGAAAATCAAAGGGGAGGTATATTCCCCGCATATAATTTTCAGCCCCCATATTCGGTTATAAAGCTGCCGCCTCAAATATAACAGTCATCAAAAACAGCTCCTTTCGTTTTTTCTTTCCCTAAGGAAAGATCTTACTTATTATAGCACGTGAAAATGAATTTGTCAAGTGCCTTTCGGCGGATTGACTTCATACTTACGCTGTGGTATAATATCCCTGTAGAAAACTTTTAAACAGGGACGGCAGAGCCTATGTACAAGAAAATTTCTGTTATACACAGATCACGGCAGAGCACGGTATGGCTTTGTGAGACTGAGGACGGCGGCAGGGCTGTCTGCAAGGAATTATGCTCCGACCCCAAGGTGTATGAGAAGCTGAAAGCCGCAGGGTGTGAGTATATCCCGAAAATATATGAAATAGATCCGTCCCCGGGAAATGACGGGGGACAGCAGCCCCTTGAAATATTTGAGGAATACATTGAGGGAAAGACGCTGCAGGAGCTGTCCTTATCCTACAAAGAAGCGGTAAATGCGGCAGTGCAGCTTTGCAGAGCGGTGGACGGACTTCATTCTCTGGGCATAATCCACCGTGATATCAAGCCCTCGAATATTATGCTTGACAAAAACGGCAGGCTTAAAATAGTTGACCTCAGCTCTGCCAGACTTTTCAAGGAGGAGATGGACAAGGACACCGTTTGTCTCGGTACTGAAGGCTTTGCCGCTCCCGAGCAGTACGGCTATGCCCAGACGGATTTCAGGACGGACGTTTTTGCGGTGGGGCAGACGCTGAGGCTCATTTTCGAAAACAGGGAACATTTTCCTGTGGGGTATATCATATCCCGTTCCACAAGCTTTGACCCGGACAAAAGATTTAAAAGCTGCAGGCAGATAGAATTTCTCCTTAAATTTGCGCAGCCCGGGAAAATAGGGGCTGTATCAGGTGCTGCGGCGGTCATTGCAGCTGCGGCGTTCTGCATTTTACGGAGCGGTGACGGTGAAAAGCTGCCCGAAGTCATTGCAGCGGAGGACTTTGAAACGGTGACATCTGTTTCCGAAAGCATTTCCGTTACATCGGACAGTCACATCACCTCCGAAACCTCAGCCGCGGCAGCTCCCGAAAATAACATCGACCCCGATCACGATTACGGCATAGAGGAGCTGCGGCTGTCCCTCGAAGCCGAATATGCCCATTCCGACGAGGGGTATACAGGCATTAACAGCGGCTATATATTCAAATATGACGTTTACGACGACCACGTTGTTATTACAGGCTATGATGGTGATAATACTGAGGAGCTTATCATACCCGATGAAATAGAGGGTCTGCCCGTCACCGAAATAGAAATGGTTTACGTGCCTGAAGATACAACAAGGTTAGTGATACCCGACAGCGTTAAGATAATACAGCCGGGCGCATTTTGCGGATGCAGTGCTCTTGAAACCGTAGATCTCGGTGCAAATGTTGAATATATCGGCAAAGAAGCTTTTATAAACTGTGAAAACCTCCGCACTGTCAATATGGGCGAAAAGGTGAGATACATCGGCGACAGGTGCTTTGCGGGAGACGCAAGGCTTGAAAAGATAATTATGCCCGATACGGTGGAATATCTCGGAGAGGGAGCATTTATGCTGTGCAATCTCAGATATTTTAATATCCCCGCGGGCGTCAGGGTGATAAAGCCCTACACCTTCAACGGCAAGCCGTATTCGGAGGACGACGGACCTTATATGGTCTATATAGATCCGAATGTTGAAGAGGACTATTCCACTAAAGAAAAAACTATCCCCTCCACCGTAAAAAAGATCGAGCATGACGCATTTTCGGGCATAAGATCTCTGGAAAAGGTAACGGTCAGCGAGGGGGTCGAAGTGGTAAGCGCTTCCGCATTTCATAACTGCCCCATGCAGGACTATGTCTGGGTGAACGAAACAAAGGCAAGGCGTGAGTGCATATTCAAGCTTTATCTTCCCGAAAGCACGGTAATGACCGATAATACGGAGGATATGGATTATGAAGTTATCAGATACTGAAAAAAGCTCCCAAACTTACGGGAGCTTTCAGCTTGTCGATAAAGCGGTTAAATGAAAAAAGTTGCACAAAAGAACACAACATTAAAAGTTTCGCTCAAGCCTTTTCAAAGGCTTGCAGGGGTCAAGGGGGCAGCGCCCCTTGTCGCCCTCCGCAGAGGGCGAAATCTCCTTTATCCTTCCAAAACGGAGCAGGGGTGAGGAAATGCGACAGCATTTCCGAGG
>NZ_JBJERV010000089.1:0-5754 GCF_051882455.1 Huintestinicola sp.
GACAGCTGGAGGGCTGCGTTAAAAAGCTCAAGGCTTCTCAGCACCTTATGGGCACTCCTCCCACTATGACTCAGGCTATGAACGCTATAAGAGAAATTCTCAGCGACGATACCATCGCCCCCGTTACCGTGGACAGGATAATTGCTGAGGTGGCGGGAATTTACGGCGTTACAAGCGACGATATAAGAAGTATGAAACGCTCCTCTCAGATATCCACCGCAAGAAAAGTGGCGGCTTATGTCATTAAGGAAATGACCCAGCTGTCACTTCAGAATATCGGCGCGGAGCTGGGCGGCAAAAATCATTCAACAGTTTCATTCTATATCGACAGTATCTCCGAGGCAGTCGCGACCGACTCGGGTACGAAAGAAACCATCGAGGATATTATAAAGAATATTAAGGGCGCAACAAGTTAAAGACCCCAGCAAAACTAACGGAGTTCAAAAGATAAAAGTTTCGCTCAAGCCTTTTCCAAAGGCTTGCGGGGGTCGAGGGGGCAGAGCCCCTCGTCGCCCTCCGCAGAGGGCGAAACTCCTTATCCTTAGAAGAGCTCCGCAAAGGGGTGAATTGAAAACAGTCCTGTGGACTGTTTTCAAGAGGGGAACGCCCTGCGATAGAGGGCGTTCCCCTTCCCCGGGATTGTTAAGGGTCGCAACCCTTAACACAATGCGCCCTAAGGCGCATTGCTCCCCGCACAGCTTTCAGCCCCAAGCAAATTATATTTCCCAAAAGCAGTATAAATACCCTCATACCCCGCTATAAACCATAAAAATCCAAACTTTCAACAGCCGCATTACAATATGGTTACAAAATATTACAAAATGTAACTTTTTCAACAGAAATTCAAAATCGGCTTGTTTATGCGAATTTTTGGTAGGTATGGCAATGTGAGGATAATAAATTAAATTTACAATCTGTAATATCAAATGTAAATTATACAGTAAGTTTAATTTTACAGAAAGTTATATCAACAGTTTTCAACAGCTTGTTGAATTGGCTGTTTAAAACTTTTAATCTGACAAAATCCACAGTTACAAATTGGTTACAAGTTGTTACATTTTGGTTTTACAAAAAGTATAAATGTGGTTTTCAACAGGTTTTTGAATCACTGTCGGGTATGTTTCGGAATTTCAACGGAATTTTCGGCGGTGAACAGGAAACTTTTAAGAAAATTTCAACCGTTTGAACGGCGGGTAATGTGCTAAGATTTTCTTCAACCGGTTTCAACGAAAGAGAAGAAAATTTCAACTCCCGGCTGTCTAACTGCTAAGCCTTTTGTGAAGCGGTGTGACGGGTGGTTTGGGTAATTTCAACACCCCTATTACTGTTACTATTTTGTAATTATTTGTTTTGTATTGTTACCGTATTGTAATTTTCAGAGCAGATGATGATGAATTTGTGTAAGTAAAATTTTTATTATAGATCACCTTCGGCGTATCATATATGGAAAGGAATAATTAAAATGAAATTTATCTGCAAACAGTCTGTGCTCAATGAGGCTGTGAATAATGTGTCAAGAGCTGTCCCCGTTAAATCCCCCGTTACCGCTCTGGAAGGTATCAAAATGTATCTCAATAAAAATGAGCTGGAGCTTACAGGCTACGATCTGGAGCTGGGCATCAGAACTACTATCGAGGTGCAGTCGGAGGATCACGGGGAATTTACCGTTAATGCTAAGCTGTTCTCCGAGATAGTCAGAAAAATGCCTTCGGAAAATGTGGTCGTGGAAATTGACGAGAAGCTCAAGGCTACGATCAAGGGCGGCGACGCGGAATATAACATTCTCGCCCTCTCCGCCGACGATTACCCCTCTATGCCCGATTACGACACCTCCGACTGCGTCAGCGTTTCTCAGGCGCTCCTTAAAAATATGATAAGCCAGACCATTTTCGCCGTATCGGTATCGGATAATAAGCCAATACTTACAGGTGAGCTGTTCGATATCGAGGACGGGGTCTTCAACCTCGTTGCCATTGACGGCTTCAGACTGGCTGTGAGAACAGAAAAGCTGAACACCGAGGATAAGTATCATTTCGTTGTCAAGTCAAAGGCCCTCTCCGAGGTCTCAAAGCTTCTGAGAGACGATGACGAAAAGCCTGTGAATATGTACGTTTCAAGAAAGCACATTGCCTTCGACATAAGCGGCTATACCGTTATTTCAAGACTGCTGGAGGGCGAGTTCCATAATTACAAGGGCTCCATACCTCAGAACCATACCACCGAGATAATCCTTAACACCAAGGACCTTATAGCAAGCCTTGAAAGATGCTCCCTGCTTATCGTGGAGCAGACTAAGGCTCCCGTTAAATGCTCCTTCGGGGACGGTCAGGTCAGAATAAGCTGCTCTACCTCCCTCGGTAAGCTTTCCGACGTTTTCAATGTTGACGTTACGGGAAATAAGGTGGATATCGGATTTAACTGCAAGTACCTTCTGGACGCCCTCAAGGCTTCCGAGTCGGATAAGGTAAAGCTCCTTCTGAACGGCGGTCTCTCGCCTATGAAGATGGTCCCTGTGGACGGGGATGCTTTTACGTTCCTGGTGCTGCCTGTCAGATTAAAGGCGGAGTAATATCAAAAGATAAAAGTTTCACTCAAGCCTTTTCCAAAGGCTTTCAGGTTTCCAAAGGGAGGGTATTGTTTTCAAGTCCAATGCCCTTTGGTCGCCCTTTCGCAATGATAAACAGAGTTTATCTGCGAAATCTCCTTATAATTAAACGAAAGGTCAAATGAAAATGGAAGTTCAGACCGAACAAATCAAGATAACCACCGAGTTCATCAAGCTCCAGCAGCTCCTTAAATTCTCCGGGGCGGCGGATATCGGCTCGGAGGCTAAGGATATGGTCGCTGCGGGCATCGTTAAGGTCAACGGTGAAGTCTGCACTATGAGGGGCAAAAAACTCCGCCCCGGCGACGTTGCCGAGATAACTGCCGAGGATATTATTCTCAGGCTTGAGGTCGTCTGATGATAATTACCCGGGTTTGCGCTGACGGATATAAAAATCTTTCCGGGGCGGATATATGTCCTCATGAGAAAATGAATATACTCTGCGGCGATAACGCTCAGGGGAAAACAAATTTCATCGAGGCTGTGTGGCTTATGACGGGCTGCCGCTCCTTCCGCGGTACCAGAGACAGGGATTTTATAGGCTTCGACAAGGACAAGGCTAAAATTTCCCTTGAGTACCGGGATTCCTTCCGTCCCCAGAAAATAGAGCTTGAGGTGAAGAAAAGCTCCGTCAAGGACAAGAACATTACTCTCAACGGGGTCAAGGTCCCACTGCTGTCGCGGCTTTTCGGAAACCTTAAATGCGTGGTTTTTACCCCCGAGGACCTGGCGCTGGCTAAGGGCTCTCCCGACAACCGCAGGAGCTTTATCGACCTTTCCGCTTCACAGCTGAAAAGATCCTTCGTCTATGCCCTTAACAAGTATGATGGGCTGCTGAGTCAGAGAAATGCTCTTATAAAAGACATTGCTTTCGGCAGGGCGGACAAGAGTATGCTCGATGTATGGGACGTTCAGCTTGCTAAGACAGGGGCGTATATATCCGTTATTCGTGATACTTATTGTAATAATCTGAATAGTTATACTGAGAGTTTATATAATAAAATTACAGATGGTAATGAAACTCTTAAATTATACTATCAGTCAACTATATATAAACGTCTCGAGGGAAGGACTGACCACGAGGGGGAGCTTTTTGAGATATATCTCGATAAACTCAGAAACGGCGCCGATGATGATATCAGGGCAGGCTACACCCTTTGCGGCATTCACCGGGACGATGTCTGCGCCGCCATAAATGGGCTTCCCGTAAGGGAGTTCGGCTCTCAGGGTCAGCAGAGAAGCACTGCGCTGGCTATGAAGATCGCTCAGGCTAAGATAATAAAGGACCAGACGGGGGACGCTCCCGTTATGCTCCTTGACGATGTTCTCAGCGAGCTTGACACCGGCAGGCAGAGGTTCATTCTGGAAAATATCGAGGGTATGCAGGTCTTTATCACCTGCTGCGACAGGAGGGTCATCGGCAGCTCCGACGGGAAAATTTTTTCCGTTAAGGGCGGCAGGATAACCGAGCTGAAAGGATGATTTGATGTATATACATCTGGGCAGCGACACGGTGGTCAGAGACTCGGATATTATCGGGGTCTTTGATATCGAAAATACCTCGGTGAGCAAGGTATCAAAGGAATATCTCGCCGCTTCGGGCAAAAGAAGATCTGCCGTTTCGGTCTCCTATGAAATGCCAAGATCCTTTATTGTAGCTATGGCAGAGGGAAGGGAAAGAGTTTATATTTCTAATGTTTCCTCCGCTACTATTATGAAAAGATGCAGATAATTCTGTATAAATATCTATGATTTATACAGATAGTAATATAATTAACCGCAATATGTCCTGCTTTCGGGGCGTATTTACAGAAAGGAAAGGTCACTTTTTATGTCTGATATTCAAAACAATACTCCCGAACAGGCTTATGACGAAAGCCAGATACAGGTCCTGGAGGGTCTCGACCCCGTAAGAAAACGCCCGGGTATGTACATCGGCTCTACGGGTCCCAGAGGTCTTCATCACCTGGTTTACGAGATAGTTGACAACGCCATTGACGAGGCGCTGGCAGGCTACTGCACCGAGATAAAGGTAAATATCCTCAAGGGAGATATTATCGAGGTCACGGATAACGGTCGTGGTATCCCTGTCGGCATTCACCCCAAGGAGGGCATTTCGGCGGCTACCGTTGTTTACACCATTCTCCACGCGGGCGGTAAGTTCGGCGGCGGCGGATATAAGGTCGCAGGCGGTCTTCACGGCGTGGGCGCTTCCGTTGTTAACGCCCTTTCCGAATGGCTGGAGCTTACGGTCAAGGACGGCAAGCACGTTTATTTCCAGAGATTTTATAACGGCGGTCATTACGATGAACAGCTGAAAGTTATAGGCGATACAACAGAGACGGGTACAAGCGTTAAATTCAAGGCTGACCCGCTGATATTTACCGAGACTACCGTTTATGAGTATGAGGTATTGCTCAAACGTCTCAGAGAGCAGGCTTTCCTTAATGCGGGAGTCAGAATTGTTTTCTCAGATCTGAGAGATGATGATAATATCCAGTCCGAGGTGCTTCACTACGAGGGCGGCATAAGGCAGTTCGTGGAGCATATCCACAAGGTAAAGGGATATGAGCCGCTGACGGACAAGGTCATTTATGTGAGCGGTTCAAAGGGCGATTCTACGGCTGAGGTGGCTTTGCAGTGGAATGAGTCATTTAATGAGGATATACGCTCATTTGCAAACAATATTCACACCGTTGACGGCGGTTCTCATGAGAACGGCTTCAAAAATGCGCTTACCAAGGTGATAAACGAGTACGGAAAGAAATTCAATCTCATCAAGGACAATGCCGACAAGCTTATCGGCGACGATGTGAGAGAGGGTCTTACCGCTATCATTTCCGTTAAGCTCACAAACTGCGAGTTTGAGGGTCAGACTAAGGGAAGGCTCGGAAATCCCGAGGCAAGACCTCTTGTGGAGGATATTGTTTACGAGAAGCTTATGTGCTACCTCGAGGAAAATCCCGAGCAGGCAAGGGCGATCTTCGACAAGGCGGTAAACGCTCAGAAGGCAAGAGAGGCGGCTAAAAAGGCAAGAGAGACTGCAAGAAGAAAGTCCGCTATGGACAGCGCTTCTCTCCCCGGAAAGCTCTCCGACTGCTATGACAAGGACAACAAGCTCACCGAGCTTTACATCGTGGAGGGAGACT
>NZ_JBJERV010000090.1:0-26065 GCF_051882455.1 Huintestinicola sp.
GCTTTTTGTGTCATTATTTTTTTAGGTGTTGCACTTATATTGTAAATCTATCATTAAAATGTTATAGGAGAAAAGCGTTATGGGAAACACAATGAAAAAAATGGGTATTTCAATGAGTATGCTGATGGGAGTTACAATGAGCTTTGTGCTGTCACTGGTGGGAACTCTGGGAGGAGGACATTTCACTGTGCCGGGCTGGATAAGATCATTTATTGTTTCGCTTATTATTTCGCTGGTTCTGGGATTTATCATTCCGATGAAAAAGCTTTCGGATTCCGCCTGTGCAAAATGCAATGTGCCTATCCATTCAACAAAGGGAAAGCTTCTCAGTGCGCTGGTATCAGACCTTATCTACACCCCTCTTCTTACCGTGATAATGGTGACATTAGCCGTGACGGGTGCAGGCAGGGCGATCGACGCACAGATATCGGAAAATAATGCCCTTCTGACAGAAACTCAAAGCTCGATCACAGCGCTTACCGAGGAGCTGAACGAGGCAGCAGCGGCTCTTGAGACCTGTCTGCCCGAGGAATCGGGGGAACTGAATGCAAAGGTGGGCGAGCTTAACGGAAAGATCGGTGAGCTAAACGGCAAGGTGCAGCAGCTCAACGGCGAAATTCAGGGAATGACCGCAGCAAAGCCTCATCTTATTCCTGTTCTTATCAGAAGCCTTATCCTGACGCTTATTGTGGGCTATGCAGTCATCTATATTATCCAGCCCATATATCTTAATATGCTGATGAAGAAATTCGGGCTTACAGACTGATGATATACATAATTTTAAAAGGCTGTCATTTCGTATGGCAGTCTTTTTTCTATGATGACAGATAATGATGACCGGGCTGCGGAATTATCGCAAAAATTAACTTGATTTAAACTTCTGTGTGTGATTAAATTATTATATAAACCAAAATATGAAAAAGGAAAAAACTATTATGAAAAAAGCACGGCTTATTTTATCTGTAATAATGGCACTGACAGGCTTTTCAGCCTGCGGCAGTACGTCTGCCGTTGTGAGCGAGACGGCTGCATCGGCTGAAACAACGGTCAATGAGACCGAAGCGGAGACAACATCAGAGACAGCTTCTTCCGAGGAAAGCTATTTTGAATGGGCGTCAAAGACCATATCCGAGTCGGAATATGCGGAAAAAGCTGTCGAGCCTTACGGTTCATTTGAATATAAGAGCTATTTTTCAAATACGGCAGGACGGGAAACGGGAGTCAATATCCTTCTCCCGCCCGACTACAGCGAGGATAAGGAATATCCTGTTCTGTACATACTTCACGGCTTCTGGGACACCGAAGAGTGGATGGCGAGAGATATCGTAGGTATCCCGCAGATGCTCACCGAGCTTTATTCGGAAGGGGAGGCTGAGGAAATGATCGTAGTCCTGCCCTACATTTTCACCAGTAAGGAAATGCCGAGATGCACGGGTATGGACCTTGAAAATTCACTTGCATATGACAACTTCATAAACGATCTTACCACCGACCTTATGCCCTTTATCGAGGAGAACTATTCCGTTAAAAAGGGCAGGGAGAATACAGCCATTACAGGCTTTTCCATGGGCGGCAGAGAGTCTCTCTTTATCGGATTTACACGTCCCGACCTGTTTTCTTATGTGGGCGCGGTATGCCCTGCACCGGGACTTGTTGAAATACCCGGCTCACCTATGCACCCGGGTCAGATAGAGGAAAATGAGCTTGCCGTTACCGAGGGCAGCGAGCCCAGACTTGTGTATATCACCTATTCCGACAGCGATGGTGTTGTTGCAGATACTCCCGAAAGCTACATTAAGCTGCTTGAAGCCAATGGCGTGGAGCATATAACAAAGAAGCTTCACGGCACGGGACACGACCACACAAGCGTAAAGCCTCATCTTTATGATCTCTTCCGGGTGATATTCAAGTAATGTCCTTAAAAAATTTCGCAATAATCAACAGACCTGAAGCAATTTATGATTGGAATTATACTGCGGGTTCGGTTATAATGTAAATACAGTAAAAATTCCAAAGCCGAAAGCAGCTTGCGATATATGCAGTGCTTTTTAGCCAAAAATTATTTTCACTTCATTTCTTTGATACTCTTCTCCAAAAAAACTATCCTCCGAGGCATCGGCTTGCGGGGGATAGTTTTTTAACAGGAAATAAAATCAGAAAGGACGATCAGTTATGAATCCATATCTTCCCAAATGGGAATATATTCCCGACGGCGAGCCGAGAGTGTTCGGTGACAGGATCTACATTTACGGCTCCCACGACTCAGCCGGCTCAGACGAGTTCTGCGACTATGTTTTAAAGTGCTGGAGCGCACCCGTTTCCGACCCGACCAAGTGGGTGTGCCACGGCGATATCTTCCACACTGCCGCTGACAGAGATCACCCCTCCGACATTGACTGGGGGACAGAAGAGTCCAGACTTTTTGCTCCCGATGTTGTATGCGGAAAGGACGGAAAATACTATCTTTACGCATATATCGCAAATTCAAAGGGCTGTGTTGCCGTAAGCGAAAGACCCGAAGGTCCCTTTACGCTTGTGTCGAGGTATAAATATACGATACCCGACGAAATATGCTGCGGCGGTATATTTATTGACCCCGGAGTGCTTGTGGACGATGACGGGCGCACATATTTATACTGCGGATATCTGCGGTCATTCCTCGCAGAGCTTAACAGCGACAATATGTACGAAGTGCTGGACAATACCTGCATAGAGCATTTTATTCCCTGTGAGCCCACCGAAAAAGGCAATTTCAGCGAAGAGGAGTCCCTTTTCTTTGAAGCCTGCTCACCCAGAAAAATAAACGGCACATATTATATGATATATTCTCCCAAGCACTGCAGCAGGCTTGCATATGCAACCTCCGACAGCCCCACAGGACCGTTCACCTACAGGGGATATATCATTGACAGCGGGGAAGATTATCCCGGCGGGAACGACCACGGCTCTGTTGCCTGCATAAACGGTCAGTGGTATGTTTTCTATCACAGAATGACCAACGGCACCATTATGTCCAGACGGGGCTGTGTGGAGAAAATCGAGATACTTCCCGACGGAACTATCCCCCCTGTTGAAATGACATCTCTCGGATTTGCGGACAGCTTAGACCCGTATGAGATAACTCCTGCGGATATCGCCTGCGTCCTGAAGGGAAGGGCGTTCATTACCGAAAGAAATGTCTTTGAACGGGTAATAATGAACATTCATGACGGTGATGTTATCGGATACAAGTATTATGATTTCGGTGAGGACTTCTCAAGTAAAACAATGAAATTTGCGGCTGAGATAATCGGAACAGGCTGCAACTGTCATATGCATATCTTTGCCGATGATGAGGAGATAGGCGTCTGCGATATCGGTCAGGACAGCGGCATCGTAAAGACTGTTGTAAAGGCTGTTACGGGCAGGCACGCGGTATATTTTAAGATATCAACGGATTATCACGGCTGGACGGCAGACTATTTCAAGGACAGAGGTCTGTTCGAGCTGAAACAATTTGTTTTCATGAAATAATTTGGGGACAAAAAAAGCCGGCACGCTGAGTGTCGGCTTTTTTATGTCCAAATTATTTGCTTTCAAACTCCCTGACTGCTTCTATCATTCCGTCGAAAGCGGGTTTTCTGCTGAGGTCGTCGTTGAAAATAAGCGGGTAGGTGGAGGATATCCATGAATCCGTATCGCTGATGCCCCAGAGGGTAACGCTTGTGATGGGTACGCCGTTGTTTCGCAGCTTTAGCACCTCTGACATAAAGCTTTTATAGTAATCACCCTGTTCCTGCTGCCAGTTGTCCCCCTCACCTCTGCATACGTCAAGCTCGGTAACATTTATCTCAAGTCCCAGCTCATCGTAATATTTCTGCAAGGCTGCCATATACTGTGAGATGCTTATATCCACGTTGATATGGGACTGCATTCCCATGCCGTCAATGTTGCCTGCCTCGGCTATGGGACGGAGGAATGTGATTATATCGTTCTGCTTGCGGGTCTGATAGGAATTGTAATCATTGTAGAAAAGCTTGGTGTCCTCGGGAGCATATTTCCTTGCAAACATAAATGCCTGCTCGATGTAATCCTCTCCTATGGTCTTGTACCAGAGGCTCTTTCTCATTCCGCCGCCGTCATCGGCTGCTTCGTTTACAACATCCCATGCTCTTACAAGCCCCGGATAATTTTCCTCGGTCCACTCCATAACGTTTTTTATGTAGTTTTCCATTCTCGCAAGCATAGTCTCACGGTCGGCAAGCTCTCCGCCGATGTCATAATTCTTGTAGAAAAGCCATTCCGGTGTCTGACTGTGCCATACAAGCGTATGACCTCTGACTGTAAGTCCGTTGTCTCTTGCGAAATCAAGCTCGGTCTTTACAGCGTCAAATTTTAAGGCAGGCGAGTACATATACTCATCGATATCCCGCACAGTTTTGTTATGGTCGAGTATAGAATCGGGCTTGAAGCTGTTGCCCATGGTCATACTGTTGTACTGGGCTTTTATTATGTCGGTGTAAGGCTCCTTATCCAGAAGATTGGGAGACGTTGCCGTACCTATCCTGAAATAGTCCTTGTACTCTTCTTTGAGCGACGGATAATCGGAGGTATCCGCAAACTCTGTTGCCACAGCCTCGGGGTAATATGTATATTCGCCGCATACTTTTACCGAAAAATCGTCTATATAAATATCCTCAAGCCTGTCGCTTTCCACATACACAATGATATTTTCCGCATTCTTGGGGACTTCGTATTTACCGCTGCACTTTGAATATGAGCTTTCAGTTGTATTTACGGATGCGATGGTGTTGTAGGTGGTGTTATCGTTTACGGTGTACTGAATGGATATCCTTACGCTGGGGTTTGCGCTTCGGAAGGAGCCTTCGGCTTCAAGCTCGTTTCCTCTGAATTTATCGGCATTATACTGAGCGCCGTCCCAGGCGTTGTTTCGGTTGAATATCCTCAGCGCACCCTTGTCGGCAGCCGCTTCGTCCTCGGTATATCTGAGGATAACAGTTCCTCTTTTTTCAGTATTGAAGTTCTCATCGGAGAAAGAGTCGCTGATAACGGGAGGCTCTGTATTTTCGGCTGATGTTTCGGTTTCAAGGCTCAGAATATCCTCGGCTGCAGTTGTTTCGGAGGCGATGTCGGCAGACGTTTCCTGTACGGGAGCCTGGGCGGCGCAGGCTGAGAGCACAGATGCCGCAAGCATGAGCGCATATATTTTTTTTAGCTTCATAATTCTTATCATCCCTTTTTTAAACTGAACAGAAATGTTTTGTATCTCTACTTAACATTATATCATTTGCCCGGTCTGACTGCAACTCATTTTTTGCTTATTTTTCAACCGAAAATTGCTCTAAAAAAATTCAGAAGTATTGACAAACATCAATGATATATGGTATAATAAAATTGGTGAAATGTAACAATTGCTTTTTGCAGAACTTTTCCATTTCAAGCTGAAAGAAGTTGATAAAATGGGCTCGGAGTTTCGTGATAAGAAAAAAATAAGATCATTATAATTTGCTGTGTGCTTACCTATATCATACTTATTGCAGTCTCTCTGATGATCTCGCTGAGCGGAAACAGGGTGATAATGGTCGGCAGGAACAGCATTCCCGCTTTCAGTATCAACGGTATCCTTCAGGCAGTGCAGTACTTTATGTGCATTTGCATGGTCTGCACCGACTATAAAAAAGGTCGGATAATATCTGCCGTACTGATAGCTTTGTCTATTCTGCTTAATATTCGAGAGATAGTTTTCGCCCATGTGCTTAACTCTCTGCCCGGAATTATCAACCTGATAGTTTCACTTATCGGCATAGAGGTCCTGTGCAGGCAGTTTGAGATACGTGAAAATGATATCATCACCGACTTTCTGACAAAGCTCAACAACCGTCATGGACTGATACGCACGCTAAACGAAAAGACTGCCAGAAAGGATCCTTTCTATGTAATGTACATAGACCTGGAAAACTTCAAGCTCATAAATGATAATTTAGGTCACCGCTGCGGTGATGCCGCTCTTATGATAGTTTCCGACAGGATAAAGGGTATCGTAGGCTCAAAGGGCACTCTCGGACGTATCGGCGGCGATGAGTTCATTCTTATCCTTGACCATAAGTACGACCCCGAGGACATTGCGAAAGAAATGATCTCGGCAATAAGCGAAAAGATACCTCTTTCCACAGACAAAACTGTCGTTGACTGCTATGTATCCGCATTTATCGGAATAGCAGAATTTCCCGATGATGCCGCAGATGCCGACACGCTGATAAAGCTTGCCGATATTGCAATGTATCATTCTTCCAGAAACAAGGAAAGCAGGATCAGCTTTTTTAACAGTGAAATGGAAAACGAACTTATGCGGCAGATGGAGCTTGAAAGGATAATCAAGGAAAGCCTGGACAGCAACAATTTCTATCTTGTATATCAGCCTCAGTACAGAATAGACAGCAAACAGCTGAGAGGCTTTGAATCGCTTATCCGACTGAAAACCTCTGACGGTGTAGCAATAAGTCCCGCAGAGTTCATTCCCGTTGCGGAAAAGACCGACCTTATCCTGAAAATAGATGATTATGTTATCAGACGGGTCTTAAAGGAATTCAAGGAGCCTGTTGAAAAAAGTCCCTGCCCATTTACGGTTTCCGTCAATGTTTCCGCTAAAAACATCGCAAGCCCCGGGTTTGCCGGGAGAGTAGAGAAAATGATAGAAGAGGCAGCGTTCCCCGCTCACAGCCTTGAGATCGAGATAACAGAATACTGTCTGGTAAAATCCCTTGATGTTACCATCGACAATATTGAAAAGCTGAGGAGCATGGGCGTTCAGATAGCTCTGGACGATTTCGGAACGGGATATACCTCCCTGTCCTATCTTGCAAAGCTCCCCATAAATCTGCTCAAGATAGACAAGAGCCTTGTTGATGACATTGAAACAGATGACAAGAGCCGTGAGTTTGCAAATGCCGTTATATCAATGGGACATCTTATGGGCTGTGAGGTGATATCCGAAGGCGTAGAGAACGAAAACCAGCTCAGCCTGCTGAGCGGTCAGAAATGCGATTTCGTACAGGGCTTTGTATGGGGCAGACCTCTTGAATACAATGCTGCTCTGGAGCTTTGTTCATCACGCCCGATATATCAGATGCAGTAACTGCTTTTTCTCGGGTAGTTTATTATGACTTATACTAATCTTTAATCGTTCTGTAGACAAAGGCGGCAGATAGAACGCTGCCAATCTAGGAAAGCGACCGCAGGCGGGCTGTCGCCCGGCAAGGGAGCTTGACGACGAGTGGCTGCGTTATAGCTGTCGAATTTGTCTATAGGTTGATTAAAGATTAGTATTACCCCCCGATCCGCTTTGTGCGGGTCAGGGGGATCTTACTTTCTTTACGATTGGCGGTAATGCTCTGTGGAGCGGCTCAGAGCAGTGGAGAAATTACGGTGCTTGTTTACGGTTATCCCTTTGGAGGTGATCTTTGCATTTGTCAGCTTTTTCTTTCCCTGCTCAAGAAAGACCCTTGCCACATTCAGGCTCATCTTCCAAATCTCGCCCGAACCGTCTATAAGAGAGTATACTCCATCTGTGCAGCCCAGCACATAAAACACGCTATGGACGTTTTTTGGGTCGAAAACTGTGAGATTGCCGTCCGTCATTTTAATAACGGTATTCTCCAGCTGAGCGTTTGAGACCTTTTTACTTAGTATCAGATTGGTCATTTCGTCATTGCCGATCTCAGATGTTTTTTCGGTTTCTTCATCATAAAGAATGAATGAGACCGTCGGACTCATTTTCTTGCCTATCAGTATCATCGTTATTCCTCCTGAAATATTCAGATATTCTCATTGGGATATGACAGTCCTATCTTTTCCTTTATTTTGTCTATCATGACCATTACCGCCCTTGTATCCGAGTGAGGCACAAGGGGACTTTCGGTAAGCCCCATATCCAGACAGCGGTCAACCTCCATGATCTCATATTCATAGCCTGTGCGGGGGTGAGGGAAATGCTTTGCTTCGATAAGGCGGTTATTGCTGTCAAAAAGGCTTACTTTCTCGGAGCAGTGAAACCAGGAATCGAAAACTACAGAACCTGTTTCGCCGACGATCGATGCTGCATTTTCGGACCTGCAGTCAAATCCGAAGGTCATTGCAGCAAATGCATCGGGGTAAGTAAGGATAACAGCGTCATCATAGTCAACGCCGTTTTTCATATGAGCCGCAGCCGTTATAGACTCGGGCTCATTGCCGAGAAATGCCATTGCGAAGGTAAGAGGATATACCCCCAGATCGAGCAGCGCACCGCCGCCGAGGTCGGAACGGAAAAGCCTGTTTTTGGGGTCGCCTTCACACAAATTTACAAAATCAGCCTTTATCATTTTTATTCTGCCGATCCTGCCGTTGTCAAACCATTCTTTAGCCTGACGGTAATGGGGGAGAGTCTTTGTCCACATTGCTTCCATAAAGAACAGTTTATTTTCGGCGGCAATTCTCAGTATCTCATCAAGCTGTTTTGTGCAAAGGGTGACTGTTTTTTCGCACAAAACGTGCTTGCCTGCTTTAAGGCATTTTATTGCGTCCGAATAATGACAGGACATAGGGCTGCCGATATAAACGACCTGAACATTTTCATCTTTGAGCATTTCTTCGGTGCTTCCGAAGTGCTTTTCAAAGCCGTACTGCACGGCGAATTTTTCTGCCTTTTCGGCGCTTCTTGATGAAACAGCATAAAGCTCCGCATCGGGTACTGCCTGAAGCGCTTTTGCAAACGTATGAGCAATTTTTCCTGTTGATAATACGCCCCATCGTATCTTTTTCATAAAATCCCTCCGCCTGAGTCTTATACTAATAACCAATTGTCCATAGGTTAATTGGTTATTAGTATTGATTCAATTATATACTTTCGGAATTGTTTTGTCAATAAAAATTAAGGAGAGGATAAAAGCAATGGTACAGAAATGGACTGCTGCAGCACCGCACAGCAGTCCGTTTTTTATCCTTCTGAGATATCATCACGGAGGATATTCTTTTTATTTCTCTTGTCGTCATAGAGCAGGGTATCTGCTTTAGACATTATCTCGCTGAGATCGACATTCTTGCCGCATGTAAATTCATAAAGTCCAATGCTCATCTGGACATTATAGGGCTTGGTATGGGAACGGTTGAAACGGTCGGTAGTATCCGTAATACGCTGTCTGATCTCTGTGCAGACATCGCCTGTACAGCCTTCGTCCACAAGAGCGAGGACCGAAAATTCATCTCCGCCTATACGTCCGATTATATCATTGCTGCCGAATGAATCCGTCAGAATAACAGCGGCATTCTTTATTGCAAAGTCACCGTCTTCATGACTGAAGCGGTCGTTTATCAGCTTCAGGAAATTCAGGTCGGCAAAAATGATGACCGCTCTTCTGCCCTCATTATGGGGTGCGCTTATCAGTGTATTGGCTTTTGCAAAGAAGCCTCTGCGGTTATAAACAAATGTCAGCTCATCCATTTTCGCAATATTATCAAGCTGTTCGTTCTGATAACGTATCTGCTCCAGATTCTTTTTCAGCTCTTCCTGCATATTATCCTTATCCTGAAGTATCTTGATAAACTTCATAGCACCGCCGAGCTGTGCGACAAGAGGATTTATGTAGTAAAAATGCCTGTCATTAAGTTCGCAGAGGAACAAACCGAAATGGTCCAGATAAAGCGAAACAGTTGACATAACCATAGTAAACCGTCTGTCATTGGGGATAAATCTGTTTGTGAATATATCCTTAATGCTGATCTCCTGCTCTTCGGGCTTTAGGACGATCATTTTATCTCCGTTATGGTAGGATTTGAGCAGCACCTTTTCAGGAGGCTGCCACTCGGATTTTCCGTCGTAGCTTACCTTGTCAGGGAAAACATACAGGTAGCTGCTGTATACACCGTCCATTCTCAGCAGCTTATCTATTACCGAACCGTAAGCATAATCATTATAGGTGTTGTAGTAGAGCATATCTCTTACTATTGCATTTGACTGCCATGAGAGAAATTCCAGCTGGCTCATTTTTCTTGCACCGTAATTTGCTACCGCCTGCGTAATGGAACGCAGAATATTAAGGAACAATCCGCTGAGTGCACTGCTGTTTGATGTCTCTGTCTGGATACGCTCCCTGAGATACATGATCACGCTGCAAAGACGGTCTGTATCGATAAACTCCATATTTTCATCACAGAGAAATTCGTTGAATGATCTGATTATCTCCGAATATGATTTATCACCCGGGTCTTCCGGGATATTCTTGAGCATGAACTCTACAAAGCTGAAAAAAGCCGATTTTATTTCCAAAGCCTCGCTGCTGTTTTCCTTGCCCTCCATAAGATATGAAGAAAGAACAGAAGCCGTTTCGTTTACTGTACGGCAGAAGCTGTTTTTGAACATATAGATAGAAGAGCCTTTGCTCTCGGAAACAGAATTACAGCCGCAGGAAGCTCTTCGGGTCATATACGAGGGGACCTTATCATCTCTGACGGAACCTTTATTTATATATTCTATGGCTGCGATGGCAGATTCATAACCGAGAGTTTCTGCATCGGCATGAACAGAAGTAAGCTTTGGATTCAGCTGTGTTGCCACGGGCGAATCGTCAAAAGCAGCAACGGATATATCTGTGCCGATCTCCAGACCTCTTTCCTTTATTACGGCATATCCTGCCTGAGCCATGCAGTCATTGGCAAAAACGATTGCGTCAATATCGGGATTATCGTCAATGAGCTTTTCGACAGGCTCTCTGCAATAGGGCGAAAAATCTCCGTGGGCAATAAGCTTCAGATCTATTTCATAACCGCGGGATATCAATACGTCAAGATATACCTGAAGGCGCTCGTTGGCATCTTCGTTAGTTTCGGGGCCGCTTACAAAACCTATCTTTTTTCTCTTGTGAAAATCAATGATATGCTCGATCTCTTCACGCAGACCGCTTGTATTGTCAAATACAATGGAATGGTACCCTTCAACATTGCAGGCAACTGTAATAATGGGAATGCCCTTAAAACTGTCAAGAAATTTCTTTTTTCTTTCCTCGGACAAAAAGCCTCCGATGACTCCTATGAGAGAGATGACCACATCGATGCCGTTCATCTTGACATAATGAAACAGAGTATTGTACTGATACTCAAAGTCGGTGCGCTCCACATCGTCATATTTTGCGTCAATATATCTTCCGGGAAGGACAATTACATTTACATTCTTATCCTCGGCACAGGAGATAACGCCTTTGCAGACTGCCTTGGCAAAATTGTCGTCAAGGTGGCTTGTCATAAGTCCGATCGTTAATCTGTTATTTATCACAATTGCTGCCTCCTAACACTATTTCAAGAAACATTCAGAATTTCGCGGCGTATCTCATCGGGTATTGCCTTTACAGGCTCAAACACAGGCTTTCCCATATAATATCCCTGAACATAATCCACACCGAAGGAAACCACCGTTTTAAGTTCCTCAGATGTTTCAACGCCCTCCGCCAGCACCTTTATGTTGTTTATGCGGGCAAACTCAATGGTGCTTTTGATAAACATCTGCTTGTTAACATCTTTGTCAACATCTGAAATAAGAAATCTGTCAATTTTAATTATCTGCGGTGAATATCTCATCAGATTTACAATGTTGGAATGACCTGTCCCGTAATCGTCGATAGCGATCTGATTATTTCCTCCCGTTCCTCCGATGGATTTCAGCTTGCTCAGCTCATCATCGGAAACGGAGTTCTGCTCTGTTATCTCAAAGACGAAATTATCCATGAGCTCACCGTATTTTTCGGTGATAATAAGGTTATCTTCATCATTGAGCGTATGACCCGGAATAGAGTTGATAAAAAGCTTCTTCCCCTCAAACCGCTCACGGTTTTGGGAATAATGACCGATAACATTAAACATTGTTGCGCGCTCAATATCATAAAGCATATTATACTCGGAAGCTGTGCTGATAACATCAAGCGGTGACATATTGATATTCGACTCGGTGCGCATAAGCGCCTCATAGGCAAATATTTCTCCCGTATGCACATCAACGATGGGCTGGAAGCAATATCTGAAAAGATTTTTCTTAATAAGCAGGCTGAATATTTCAAAGCTGTGCTTGCTTTTATTCTCCTTGATAACAGGACTTGCTCCGCTTTTCAGACGGTTTATGTACATTTCGCCGCTTGCAAGCTTGATAAAGCTTGCAAGAGAACCCTGCCAACCCGGATTTACCACCGTACAGCCGCAGTTGACCTCGACGAAATATTCCTTTCCGCTGCTGACGTTGAAATCATCGATCAGCGGGAAGAATGTGGCGGTGGCTTTATTTATCCTTTCAGATATCATATCGGCATCGTCAAAATAATCCACAATAACAAATTCATCTTCTGTGATCTGACCCACAAAGCAATCGGTCGTATTCGCCTGCCTGAGCGCTTCGCTGACATGCTTGACAGCATTTTCAATATCGGCAATACCGTAATTTTCATAGATATACTTATACTGCCGCAGACCGTAAACGGATATAGCCAAAGCTTTTTTATGATTGCTCTGCATTAAAGCAAAATCATTGAACCACCGACAGCAGCCTCTGAGATTGGGAAGAGAAGTAATGGGATTTATATACGCAGCATTTTCAATGCGCTGCTTCATTGTCTGCTGCTTATAACGGTTTACAGCCTCATGGAAAGCAATGTTTATGCAGCTGGAAATGCGCCTTATCTTATGTGCATGATCTTTTATTTCATTTGTGAAAGCCACGTAAAATCCGCAGGGGATATCTTCGACAAAAATTGGTGTGATGACAAACATTCCTGCGTGTTTAAATTTTTCTTTTATATCCGCTCTGATAGTTTCCTCGTTACAATACCGGAACTCATACGGCTCATTTCTTCTTTCGCAGAAATTGACCTGAGTCATATGATCGGCGCCGTTTGGAGCCTCGTCGGGAAGTCCTCCTATGGATGCAAGAAAGTCACTGCGGATATACACAACAGACTCTCCAAGAATATAATGAGATATTATTCCCAGCAGATCTTTAGTGGAGGTATGCTCCATGATATGGTCGATCCATGAAAATGCATGATCCTCATGAGCTGTCATTTCATGCAGCTTCTTATACAGTTGTGAGGAAACTGCTCTGTCAGATGTGTATGAATTTCCTATGCAGCCGCAGGATTCTGTTTTATGGACCATAAATTTTACAGTATCACAGTACGGCTCAGCACCGTTTATCATTTCCTCAGCCATATCTATTGTACGCTTTGCAAGAGCGGTTACATTCTCCTTGCAGGTGGTGATCGCAGGAGAATGAGCATCTGACATGGGAAGTCCGTCAAAGCCTGTTACAATAACATCGCTCGGTACCTTGTATCCGTAATGTGCAAGCTGTTCGCAGACAGCCATTGCCATAGTATCATTTGCGCATAAAATTGCACGGGGAACGCGCCCGGCTTCAACAAGACGATCGACTGCAGCTTTCGCAGGTCCTTCCCAGTATTCGCCGTAAGCAACATTATCCTCGGAAAATTCGATCCCGTTTTCAGCAAGCACAGCTTTATAGCAGCCGAGACGCAGGTCCGATGTGGGGTCGTTATCTTTTCTGCCTGCGATATAAAATGTATTTCTTGCGCCGTGATGAGTTATAACGTGTCTGATAACTTCCTTATAAGCCTCGGAATAATCATCGGTTATTGAAAAACAGCCCTCAGCCTTGCCTTTTACGGTAAGGACAGGTACACCTGCCGATCTTGCATTCTCAATAATGCTGTTTACGATGCTGTCATTAAAAAATGTTTCTTTCATTATAACGACAGCATCAAGCTTATCACAGCGCATAAAATCATAAACATATCTTGCGCCTTCTGCATAAGTGCTGTTATTGTAAAAATCTATAAAGCTGTTGTAGATGATAAGCTTCATAGACTTTTCTTCGGCATATCTATAAAGCAGATCAAGAAAAACGCTTCGTGAAATATCGTGGATCTTAGTTATGCATATGCCAATAGTCTTTTTTCCTTCCATATTATCACCTTAAAATACAACAAATGACATTTTAAATAATAAACATTTATTTTATTATACCACATTTTGTACATCTTGTCAATATTCTTTGAAAATATAAAGGTTTATTGTGCGTTTTAACCTAAAATTATCCTCAATAAACAGCATATTACCAATGCTGAAACGATTTACAGCTTTGTATTTTTTTGATGCTATGTGAAAAGGTGGTCAGAGGGCTTTTGAAATTTGTCGAAATATTTAATTTTTTGTAAATTTTATGAAATTTATCGAAAGACGATAAAAAGTGGCGCTCTTTTGGCGCCTTTCTCATGGTATGATAAAATATGTATAAATGTCGGGATTTTTCCCGATGATATAAAAGGAGGATTTTTTCTTATGAAAATTTCAAGGCTAAGGCGAGCCCTTGCAGGGTTCCTGTCGGCGGCTGTGATGATGATGTGTATGCCGTTTACGGCTATAACGTCAAGCGCAGCGAACGGTGATGTGATGATAGATTCAAACACCTTCCCCGATGAAAATTTCAGGCAGTATGTTATTGACAATTTCGGCGGCGGCGACACAACTCTGACACCGGACGAAATTGCCAATATTACGAGAATTGATGTTGGCAGAATGAATATTCGC
This sequence comes from Huintestinicola sp., assembly GCF_051882455.1. Classification (NCBI taxonomy): domain Bacteria; kingdom Bacillati; phylum Bacillota; class Clostridia; order Eubacteriales; family Oscillospiraceae; genus Huintestinicola; species Huintestinicola sp. The sequence goes on from NZ_JBJERV010000090.1 coordinate 14,623, forward strand.
AGCCTTAAGGGAATAGAATATTTCAATGCTCTGGAAGTTCTGAGGTGTCCAATAAATAGCATTAGCACCCTTGATGTAAGCCAAAATGATAATCTGGAGTATATTCAATGTGAGGATAATAAGATTACAAGTATTAAATTAAATACTGCTGTGAATACTCTGATTTGCGGTCCTAATCGTCTGACAAGCATTGACCTAAGCGATAATATAAATGATGAAAGTATTCTCCGTGTTTACGGCAGTGACAACTCATACAATATTATTCTTGCCGATGATGATACCTTTGACCTGGGTACTCTCCCCGGAAACTTTGATGTTAACCGGGCTTCCGACTGGAACGGTGCTGATTGTAATATATCAACCGGTATTCTCTCAAATATCACAGGTGAGACGATCACTTACAAATACGACTGCGGAAAGAGCCAAATTTTTACGTTTGAACTTAAAGTTGTAGATGCACACACCATTACATTTCACGAAAATTACGGCAGCGATACTACTTCACCAAAAACAGCCGGTTCGCCCTATACTATTGAAGATGGCGACACACCTACAAGAATAGATTACAAATTTTTGGGCTGGGCAGAAAGTGCAGACGCAGATACGGCTGACTATGAAGTAGGTGATGATGTTAGATTTTCCAACAATATCGATCTCTATGCCGTATGGGAACACGCAAATCACGATTGGAGCTATTCCGCAGCCGATAATGTTATAACCGCAACCTGTTCCGAAACTGGCTGCAAATATAAAACCAACGGCTTGAAGCTTACACTTGATATAACAGATGATAGTGTCGAATATACGGGAAACCCCTACGATAAGGCAAGCATTTCCAAGGATACCGATTTCCCGACAGACGGTACGATTATGTACAGGGGAACAGACACAACGTCTTACGGACCAAGTTTAACAGCCCCCACAAATGTCGGTAAATATGAGGCTTATGTGACTATCGAGGGAAACACGGCAGTAAAAGCATTTGAGATAACACAGGGCACAATGTCAGGTATTACCGCTTCGGGCACCTATGATTATGACGGCAATGAACACGGCTTAGTGGTAAATGCACCCACAGGTGCGACCGTTACTTACGGTACCTCCGACGGCGACTATTCATTGTCATCAAGCCCCACATATATCAACGCAGGCACTTACCCCGTATATTACAAGGTCACAAAGGAAAACTATGCAGACGTAACAGGCTCTGCGACCGTAACTATTGAAAAGGCTGACTATACCGGCACAAAGACCGCAGAAACAAATATCCTTGCAGGCGTTGCAACAGAAAATGCCACAGTAACTCTCCCTGCAATTCCCGCAAATATGAACTTAGGCACACTCACACAGCATTCACCAATAACAAGTCTATTCATTATTGGCAGCACTCTTACATTCAGCACGGACAACACTACAGTTGACGGAAGGGATTACACCATAACTATTCCCGTTGTCGGCGGCACAGGCGCAAACTATAATGACTACAATATTATCGTAACCCTCCACTCAAATACTTGCACACACCCCAACAAGGAAACCACTTGGACTTACAATGAGGACGAGCATTGGCATAAGTGTCCCGATTGTTCCGAAAAGGTCGATTGTGCGGCTCATATTTCAAGCGGCACAGCAACTGAGGAACACGATGAACACTGTACAGTATGCGGATATGTTATCAATCCTGCACTTGACCACGTTTGCAGCAACAATGTACCCACATTCGTTCCCGAAGTACCCGCAACCTGCACAACAGACGGCGTTAAGCCACATTATGTATGCTCCTGCGGAAAGCTTTTCTTAGACAAAACGGCTTTATTTGAAACAACAACCGAAAAGCTTGTTATCGCAAAATTAGGTCACACAGAGGTCATTGACCCCGCTGTCGCTCCCACCTGCACAGAAACAGGTCTTACAGAGGGCAAGCATTGCTCCGTTTGTGAGGAAGTAATTGTGGCACAGGAGGTCGTTCCCGCTCTCGTTCATACTTTTGAGGACGGCGAATGCACCGTATGCGGCGAGCCTGACCCCAATTATACTCCCGACCCAGAGCCTACTCCCGACCCCGATGAAGGCAATATCATTGTTGAGACCGAAAACAATGTCGGCGGTGCAGCTATTAACGCAAATGAAATAAAGAACGCTGTAACTATCACTCCCGAGGAGCAGGCACTGCTTGACAGCGGCGAGGATCTTTACATTATCCTTAACGTTCAGAACGCTGACAGCACAGTTTCCGCCGAGGATAAGACTCTTACAGAGTCTGCTCTTTCGGAAGATATGAAGGTCGGAATGTATCTTGATATCACTCTTCTCAAGAAGATAGGTGCGCTGGAAACTGCTATCCATAACACCAATGCGCCTATAACCATCACATTTGAAATGCCCGCAAGCCTTATCAATACCGATACAAATGTGACAAGAGCATACTATATTATTCGTGTTCACGATGGCAAGGCAGATATTCTTGACTGCACCTTTGACCCCGCTACAGGCAATGCAGGCTTTATGACTGATAAATTCTCAAGCTATGCTATTGCTTTCAAGGATACTGTAAATGAGGAGCCCGAACCTGAGCCCGAGCCCGAAAAGACTGTTTACTATCCCGTTATCACAAGCGGAGATGTGGTTGCCGACAAGTCCTATGCTGCTGCGGGACAGACTGTAAATGTTATCGCAGGCTTTGGCTATGACATTATCGTTACCGCCGCAAACGGCAGGCAGATAGCTAAGCTCACCGAAAAGGGCAGCTTTACAATGCCCGCTTCAAAGGTTTATGTAAAGGCTGTTCAGAATGAGACCTTTGCTCTTATGGCAACTGCTTGGAGACAATCTTATGTTTACTCCTATGATGCTGATATGAACAGGATAAGGGTAAATTCCACACAGAAGCGCGGCGTTATCGTTGTAAACCTCGGTGAGGAATATGCCGGCAAGTCGTTCACTATTTACAGCGGCAGAAAGAGCACTAAGGTAAAAATTACCGATGGTGTACTGGACGAAAATGGCAAATTTGTATTTGAGGTTCCCGACGGAAAGAATTATACACTTGTAATTGAGGATTGACTGAATATTCAGACACAAACAGCCGGGCTGCAAAGCTCGGCTGTTTTTCGTAATTCTGCTTGCAGAGTAATTGAAGATCCTCAGCGGCAGTTTTTTATTTCCGGTGGTAATATATATGAAAGATCCGCCGCAAAAATAGTAAGGCAAAAAAAATTTAAATAAGTCCTGAACAGACGGACTGTGTAAAATGCAAAATCGACCCTATTCCTGCTCCATGCTGACCATATTATACAAAGCCTCCAGCTCGGGACGGCATTTCAGAAATATCTTGCCGAGCTGCGGGTCAAAATGTGTGCCGACAGAGCTTTCTATTATGGAAAAGGCATTATCATAGGAATATGCTTCCTTGTAGCACCGCTTGCTGACCAGAGCATCGAACACGTCTGCAAGTGCCATTATTCTTGCTTCAATGGGGATCTCTTCTCCCGATAGTCCGTCGGGATAGCCTGAACCGTCCCATTTTTCGTGGTGATAGTGGGCAACATTGGCGGCTATATTCACAAAGACCTCCTCTTCGACGCCTTCAAGTATCTGCTTGACTATCCGTGAACCCTCGGCAGAGTGTTTTTTCATCTCAGCGTATTCCTCGGGAGTGAATTTGCCCTGCTTGCGAAGAACTCTGTCATCAACGGCTATCTTTCCCAGGTCGTGCATAGGTGCGGCGCGAATGACCATATCAAGAAAGTCTTTTGTCAGGAGCTCCTGCTCCCTTGCCAGCTTTTCCGCAAATATTTTCATGACCATACTTGTCCGCTTGATGTGTCCGCCTGTGGAAAGGTCACGGCTTTCTACCATTGTCGCCATTCCTATGACCATCATTTCCTGAATATACTTGATATGCATAGTACGTGCCTCAAGCTGTCCCGAAAGGTCACGTCGGAGCGCTTCCAGCTCAAGGGTACGGCTTATTCTTGAAAGCATAACATTCTGTACGAAAGGCTTTGAGATGAAATCCATAGCTCCTGCTTCAAGACATCTGCTTTCGGTCTGGGGGTCATTGTCAGAAGTAAGGAAGATTATGGGGATATCACAGCGGTCGGGGTTGCTCTTTATCTTGGCCATAACCTCAAAACCGTCCATCTCCGGCATATTTATGTCCAGAAGAATAAGGTCGCAGGTTCTGTTCTGCAGAAATTGCAATGCCTGTGCGCCTGAAGTTACGGCAGTGATCTTGTAATTATTTGAAAGAGCATTTTTTGCGGCGGACAGATTTATCTTGTTGTCGTCAACAATTAGTAAATGATACATAAAATCCTCTTCGTTTTTCTGCGTTTTTGAAATTGTGATCAGCAGACTTTACTGACATCAATTTCACTTTTATTGAGTTATCTAAATTTATTATACAGTGTTTCAGCGATTTTGTAAAGCTTTTTTTAAATTGCTTATGATCCTCATACTGCGTCAGGGGTGTTTATTTGTGTAATTATGCCTGCAGCGTATGTGCGGTTATAAGCTTTGATACGATAATCATATGAAAATACTTACATCAAGACAGATATATATTCCATTTGTAAAATTATAGAAATAGTATTATCGCAAAAAGATCTTCGTGAATAATGCGAAAGTCGATTTTAAATTTCCATTGGTAAATGAATTAAAAATATATAGATGAATAATCCACCGCAAAAAAGAAAAAATAGTAAAGCAAACAAAAAAGCATAAATTTAGTCCGGGACAGGCGGACTTTAATCAATCTATATGTGAAAGGAACGAAGAAGAATGAAAGCAACAGGAATTGTCAGGAGAATTGACGATCTTGGCAGAGTGGTAATTCCCAAAGAAATAAGAAGGACTATGCGTATCCGCGAGGGCGACCCCTTGCTGACAACAATTACACAGGCTGAAAGGCTTATCGGGCTGGCGGAGAGGCTTAGGGGGATTAAGGATACATAATCGAAAGATCTCAGTTGTTTTGGCAGCTGAGATTTTTTTGCTTCTCTTCAAAAAATTTCTGTTTCCTATTGCAGAACTGCCGCTTGATATGGTATAATAATCCAATAAACATAAATATATTGATGCTTTGCGGTTATCAAGACCGTATTCAGGAGGAAATATGAAAAAAATATTGCTGACAATACTGATTTTTGCCTGCATAATCGTGGCAGGGCTGTTCTGGATAAGGTTTCAACAACAGGATACGGACATAACAAAAACGCAAACAAAAGTCGGGTTTATTCTCAACGGTACCGTGAACGACCACAGCTGGGGCGAATCACATTATAATGGTATGGAGAAAAGTGCCGAGGAGCTTAATCTTAATGTGTTCTACAAGGAAAACGTACCCGAGGACGAGAATTCTGTTGCGGTAATGGAGGAGCTTATTTCTGACGGCTGCAAAATAATTATCTGCAACTCCTTCGGTTATGGTACATGGGAGCTTCAATGTGCGCAAAATCACCCAGATGTAAGCTTTTTCCATGCAACAGGCGTTGAGGAGTCGGATAATCTTGCAACCTATTTCGGACGCATTTATCAGATGAGATACCTCAGCGGCATTGTGGCGGGTCTGCAGACGGAAACCAATGAGATAGGTTATGTTGCTGCAATGCCGATCGCAGAAGTAAACCGTGGGATCAACGCATTTGCTCTCGGTGTCCGTCTGGTTAATCCCGACGCAACAGTCTATGTCAAGTGGAGCAATTCATGGGTAGGCGAGGAGGAGAACGGTCAGGCCACAAGGGAACTGATCAGCGAGCATAACATTGATGTGCTTGCTATCCACAATGACGCTATGTCTCCTCTTGAGATCGCGGATGAAAACAAGATCTGGACTATCGGATATAATGTGGACAACAGTCAGCGATTACCCGATACATATCTGACTGCACCTGTCTGGAACTGGGAAAAATTCTATGAGCCGAGAATACTTGAGTGTCTGCAGGGTAAATTCAGGGGCATTCATTACTGGGAAGGTGTTGAAACGGGTATTGTCGATCTTGCACCCTTTACCAAAAACGTAAAGCAGGGTACTGCGGAAAAGGTCGAACAGGAACGCAAGCGGCTTATGGACGGAACCTTTGATGTATTTTACGGTCCCATTGTGGATAATGAGGGAAATGTCAGGGTCAAAGAGGGTCAGAGCATGACGGATTCTGCAATGCTTAATGATTTCTTCTGGTATGTTGAGGGAGTGGTCGTTGATGAAAATTAGTAGTAAAAAAAGAAATGCCTTGTTGGTAGTGATTATTTTTTTGATGGCGGTCATGGTGGCTGTTCTGCTTATGACAGGCACTACTCCTACTGTGAAAAAGGAGAAGATCGGGTTCATTATCACCGGCAGCATTGACGAGGGCGGCTGGAACGGTATGCATTATAACGGAGCCTCTACAGCCTGTGAGAAGCTGGGCGTTCAGCTGCTTGTCAAGGAAAATATCAAGGAATTCTGCGGCGAGTGCGGTCCTGCGGTGGAGGAGCTTGTTGGCAAAGGCTGCAGAATGATAATCCTCACAAGCTTCGGTTATGTGGAGGAGGTCAAGGATATTATCAGCAAGTATCCCGATGTAGCATTTTACAGCAGTTCCTTCGGTTATCATGCGGATAATGTCACCTCATTTTTTTCCCGGATGTATCAGGCACGTTATCTTGCAGGTATCGTAGCAGGTATGAAGACGCAGACAGGCAGGATAGGTTATGTTGCCGCTATGCCGACAAGTGAGGTGAACCGAGGCATTGATGCGTTCACATTAGGCGTAAGACGGGTCAATCCCGAGGCGACTGTGACTGTGGCATGGAGCGGGGAATGGGACGATGAGGAGCAGGAACGCAGGCAGGCTGATGCACTTATCGAAAACGTGGGTGTAGATGTTTTGACTTATCATCAGAATAAGACTTACGTTGCACAGGAAGCAGAGAAATACGGCATTTATTCTATCGGATATCATCAGAGCCTTGAGGGTCATTCAGATAAGTTTCTAACAGCGGTAGTATGCGACTGGGAACAGACATACGAAGCAATTATCAGACAATATCTTCGCGGAAACTCACATGATATAAAGATATACTGGGTAGGAATGGAAGAAAAAACAGTTAAGCTTGATGGCTTCTCTCCTATCGTCGGCGAAGAAATAAGAGAAGAGGTATCACGGGCACAGAATGAGATACTGGCGGGACATGATGTTTTTTCAGGCGTTATTTACGATAACAAGGGTGATATCCGCTGCAAGGAAAATCAGACCATACGAGACGAGATACTGTTAGAGCAGCTTGACTGGTATGTTAAGGGAGTTGAATTCTATGAATAATCAAAACAACGGGAAATCAAGAGTTATCGGCTTCCTGACCATTGTTACGATAATAATGATCGGCGTGGGAGTATTGATGAATTTCAAGCTGCGGACTCTTTTGCGGGAATATGTTGAACATCAGGTCACAGAGCAGGCAAGGACTTTTGCAGCGCTTTCTGCGGAACAGTTTGAGCTGGAGATATACGATCTTGAAAATGCTGCTGCAAAGATACCGGCTGATGTTGAGCCTGACGACGAGATACTGGGTCTTGTGATAAACAGCAGCGACAATATCACAATGGGACTGCTCTGTCTTGACGGAACAGCTCTTTCGGGAAATACTCTTAGTTTTTCCGATTTTCCCGGGATACAAAACGCATTCCGAGGCAACTCTTCGGTGTGCTACAAGGAAGGTCAGGGCATTCTTTTCACAACGCCTGTTTATGACGGTGAAAATGTTAAATACACCTTATACAAGCTTTTTGATGAAAGTGTTCTTCTTGATAAATTCGGCATATCATGTTATAACGGACAGGGACAGGTGGCAATATTAAATCAGGCAGGGGAGGTAGTTATACCGTTTTCCGATGCGGGAACAGTCACAAGTGATTTTCTTGAAAAGGATATTATCAAAGCCTCTATGCAGAAGCTTTCGGAAAAGATGAATATTGACACTGCGGCTGCTGTTTACTATAAAGATAATAAGATCGGCAATTTCATGTTTATTTCGGAGGTCAAGCAGCTCGGGATATATCTTGTGGGTACAGTGCCCGAGGAGGCGCTGACAGATGGTATTTCCACCATAACAGCACTTATTCTGTGGGTATTCGGTCTGCTGATACTCCTGTTCGTCATTGGCATGATATATCTTCTCAGCGCAGAGGAAAAGGTTCGTGAGAGCGACGAACTGCGTGAGGCAAAGAATATGGCGGAGCAGGCTAACCGTGCAAAGAGTGACTTCCTTGCAAATATGTCCCACGAGATCCGTACACCTATCAATGCCATCATGGGCATGAATGAAATGGTGCTGCGGGAGAGCAATGACGAGCATATCCGTGATTATGCGGTAAATATTCAAAGCGCAAGCAAAACGCTGCTGTCCCTTATAAATGATATACTTGACTTCTCCAAGATAGAAGCGGGCAAAATGGAAATAGTACCTGTTGCATACGACACTTCGGTTTTCCTTAACGATGTTATCAATATGATAGATATCAAGGCAAAGCAGAAGCAGCTTGATTTTCTTGTGAATATTGATGAATCCCTGCCCTCCATGCTTTACGGCGATGAGGTAAGAAACCGTCAGGTCATTGTAAATCTGCTGAATAATGCGGTAAAATATACAAAGCAGGGCTATATAAAGCTGTTTGTATCGGGTGAACATAAGGAAGGCGGATTTACGCTTAAAATGCAGGTATCCGACAGCGGTATCGGAATAAAGGAAGAGGATCTTGACAAGCTTTTTGAGGGCTTCCAGAGACTTGATATCCGGCAGAACCGAAATATTGAAGGAACAGGTCTGGGACTGGCTATCACACACAGGTTAGTTGAGCAGATGAACGGCAGTCTAGATGTTTCAAGCATTTACGGAATAGGCTCTGTTTTCTCTGTATCACTTCCCCAGGAAATACGTGATGAAGCTCCCATCGGAGATTTCAGGCAGCATTTTGAAAGCATTTCCAAAAATCAGACAGAGTATAAGGAAAGCTTTACCGCTCCCGATGCGAAGGTGCTTGTTGTTGACGATAACGAAATAAATCTGTCAGTTGTGAAGGCATTGCTTAAGAATACAAAGGTCAGGGTAACAACCTGCATGAGCGGCAAGGAGTGTCTGGAGCTTGTATCGAAGGAATATTATGACGTTATCCTGCTGGACCACATGATGCCTGAGATGGACGGTATTGAAACGCTGAAGCGCATACATGAAACCGAAAACAAATGCAGCTCTGTGCCTGTTATCGCACTGACAGCTAATGCTATTGTGGGGGCAAAGGCAGAATATATAAATGCAGGATTTTCAAATTATCTGGCAAAGCCTATTGAAGGCACAATGCTGGAAAAGATGCTGCTGCAATATCTGCCGAAGGAAAAAGTCATTATTGAAAACAGCGGATCATCTGAAGCCGCGGAAAATAAAAAGCAGGATAATCAGCCTGATGAAGCCTATATCAATATTAAGACGGGACTGCAATATTGTTCGGACAGCATGGATTTTTACTATGAGATACTTGAGGTTTTCATCGAAAGCTATGATGAAGTCTCTGCAAATATCAACAATTCTCTGGCTGGCGAGGACTGGAAAAACTATACCATCTATGTTCATGGATTAAAATCCAGCTCCCTGACGATCGGCGGCGAGAAGCTTTTTGCTGCTGCCAAGGAGCAGGAATTGGCGGGTAAAGCTATTGGGGCAGGTGAAAAAACCGAGGAAAATATCGCATATATTAAGGCGCATCACAGCGAAGTTATGGCTTTATTCAAGGAAACCTTGAATGAGGCTCAGAAAATTATGAGCGAAAAATAAAATGTTGATATTTCTTCAAATCCTTCAAATTCAATATTTAATGGTATTAACCCCAAATCCACAAACGAGGTGCAATAATGGAAGAAAAGACAATAACATTCATATCCGACCGACAGACCTACACTATCCCCGTGGCGAGCATACTATATGTAATGATGAAAAAGCAGGACGCTTATGTTCACCTTTCGGACGGTCGAGTGCTGAAAACACGAATGACCTTTGCCGAGTTTCAGAACGTACTCGGAGATGATTTTATCAGGCTGAATCGTGGCTGTCTTGTTTCGGCAATGGCTATCCACAGCGTAAAAGAGCTTGTAAACCTTTCAAACGGCGAATCTCTCGAATATACCTCAGATCACAGAGATGAGATAACCCGGAAATTCCGTCAGAAGCGGCGTGCCATAGTCGGAGGACTGGCAGACAATAACAATCCTACAGATGATAATGGTTATCACGAGCATTACAAGTGCTTTGACAATATCCCCATTGCCTTCACCGATATTGAAATGGTGTTCGATGATGACAGTCAGGCGGTGGACTGGATATTCCGCTACGGAAATGAAGCCCTTGCAAGGCTTGAGAACTGCCCTCTTGAAAAGCTGATAGGCAATTCCTTCGGCAGCATTTTTACGAATATGGACACAAAATGGCTCAGAAGCTATGAACGTGCCGTGCTTTACGGCGAAACTCTTGAGCTTATCGACTACAGCCCCGAAATAGACAAGTATCTTCGGATAATCTGTTTCCCGACCTTTAAGGGGCATTGCGGCTGTATGCTTTTTGACATTTGCGATACAAAAATGGCTATGGAAAACTCCGCAGGGGACAGGGCGGTGCTTATGTATATTCAAAAAATGCTGAAATGAGGCAGGCGGACTTGGAACGAAAATTCAATTAGTTACGAATTTTGGGCGTTTTCGTTCCAAGTCTATATAGCGTATAACTATTGGTTCCAAGTCTATTGACAAACTGAATTTTTTGTATTATAATTTACTGTGTATACAAAAAATAATCAATAATATTTTGAAAGGAAGGATAAATTTGAAGAAAGAAAAGCTAAAACGCATAGCTAAGCGGATAACCGCATTGGCGGCGGCTGCTGCGCTGGCGGCGACCTTCTCACTTCCGGCGGGAACGGAAATTATGGGGGTCAGATTGGGTAATGCTATTGTGGCGAGTGCGGCAACTTACGGAGATTATACCTACTCTGTCAATAGTGACAACGCTACTGTGACCATTACACAATATAACGGCAGCGGCGGAAATGTTGAAATTCCAAGTACGATTGACGGCAAGGCTGTTACTTCAATTGGATCTAGTGCATTTATGAATTGTATAAGCCTTACAGGCATAACTATCCCCGATAGCGTTACTTCCATTGGAAGTTATACATTTAGAGGCTGTACAAGCCTTACAGGCATAACTATCCCCGATAGCGTTACTTCCATTGGAAGTTATACATTTAGAGGCTGTACAAGCCTTACAAGCATTACTATCCCTGACAGTGTTGAGTCTATTGGAAATGGTGCATTTTACAAATGTACAAACCTTGCAAGTATAGAAGTTGATGGAAATAACACTAGTATTCTGTAACATCTAAATATTGCATAAAATATTAATGTGTGGTATAATA